>JBBQMJ010000107.1:0-9787 GCA_038328815.1 Fimbriimonadales bacterium
ATCATGATCGGGGCAAGAGATCTTGCCTTTCCACGTCTGAACTTGCTTAGTTGGTACCTGTACCTTCTTGGCGGCGGATTGATGCTCACCGGCCTTTGCATGGGTGGCGTCGACACAGGCTGGACGTTCTATACGCCCTACTCAAGCCTCTATTCGAACTCGCAGGTAACGATTTCAATCCTAGGCGTTTTCATCGCCGGGTTCTCTTCGATCCTTACAGGCATGAACTTCGTGGTCACCATCCACAAGATGCGCGCGCCGGGAATGACCTGGTTCCGCATGCCGCTGTTCGTGTGGGCGCACTACGCGACATCGCTCCTGATGATACTTGGGACGCCGGTTGTCGCCATCACTTTTATGCTGGTCGTTGTCGAGCGAACCTTGCACCTTGGCATCTTCAGCCCCGAACTCGGCGGCGATCCTGTCTTGTTCCAGCATCTCTTCTGGTTCTACTCGCACCCTGCGGTCTACATCATGGTTCTGCCTGGCATGGGCGTGCAGAGCGAGCTCATTGCCGCCTTCAGCCGGAAACGGGTGTTTGGGTACCACTTCGTCGCCTTTTCCAGCCTCGCCATTGCGGCATTGGGATTCGTCGTGTGGGGACACCACATGTTCATCTCAAGCCAGGGCATGTACCAAGGTGTCGTCTTCTCGCTGCTTAGCTTCCTGGTCGCCGTCCCATCAGCGATCAAGATCTTTAACTGGACAGCGACCATGTACAAGGGTAACGTGCGCCTGCAAACGCCGATGCTTTATGCACTTGGCTTTATGGGCCTCTTCACGATTGGTGGTCTAACGGGGTTGTTCTTAGCCTCGCTGGGTACGGACGTGATGCTAACGAATACTTACTTCGTGGTCGCCCATTTCCACTACGTCATGGTTGGCGGCTCGTTGACTATGTTCCTCGGGGCTCTCCATTATTGGTGGCCCAAGATGTTTGGCGTGATGTACTCGGAGTCTTGGGGCAAGGTGAGCGCTTTGCTCGTGTTCATCGGGTTTAACGTCACGTTCTTCCCGCAGTTCATTCTCGGATTTCTGGGAATGCCGCGCCGGTACCACTACTACTACTTTGCGCCGGAATTCCAGGTCTATCACATCATGTCGACCCTCGGAGCCTCGGTTCTAGCTTTGTCGCTGATCCTTCCAGCGATCTACCTGCCATACAGTTTGTTCAAGGGACCGAAGGCTACGGCCAATCCTTGGGGTGCGCATGGGCTTGAATGGGAGACCGACTCGCCGCCGATCACGCAAAACTTCGTAACGACTCCGATCGTGACCGATGAGGTTTACTCGTACTCCGAAATGGATGATATCGAGCTTGAAGAAGCAGTGGAAGATATCACGCACCCGGGGCATCCAGGTAAGGGAAGCTAAACGACTATGGCCGCAACTATTCCTAACGACGAGCATCTGGAAGACGGGCACGAGCATCACGGGCCGCCATACCACCAGTTCGAGAGCATCGAGCAGCAGAACGAGTGTTACATGGTCGGCATGTGGACATTCCTCGTCACCGAGGTCATGTTCTTTGGCGCGTTGTTCTTGACCTATTGCTTGTTTAGGTGGCGCTACTCTGCCGACTTCACAGCTGCCCATGAGGAACTGAACGTAACCTTAGGAGCGACCAATACCGCCATTCTGCTCTTCAGCTCATTCACGATGGTG
The DNA here is from genome assembly GCA_038328815.1 of Fimbriimonadales bacterium. Classification (GTDB taxonomy): domain Bacteria; phylum Armatimonadota; class Fimbriimonadia; order Fimbriimonadales; family Fimbriimonadaceae; genus JBBQMJ01. The sequence goes on from JBBQMJ010000107.1 coordinate 1,666, forward strand.
ATGGCCGTGCATCATGCACAGTTGAAGCAGAGAATGAAGGTCTTTCCTTACCTCGGCATTACGGTCCTGTGTGCCTGCGGCTTCTTGGCCATCAAGTACGTTGAGTACTCGCAGAAGTTCGAACACCACCTATTCCCAGGGCAGAACTTCTTGCACGCCTTGCCTGGCGAAACTATCAATCCACTTGAGCATCTGCACGGGGCGAATCCGAACGCGGCGCAGCTCTTTTACAGCATGTATTTCGCCATGACTGGGCTGCATGCCATCCACATCCTCATTGGCATCATCGTAATCGGCGTCTTGGGACTTTTTTGGTACAAGGAAAACCCGCTCGTTACCGAGGACTTTATGCCGACCGAAATGGTGGGCTTGTACTGGCACTTCGTCGACCTCGTCTGGATTTTCCTTTTCCCGCTCTTCTATCTCATTCCCAAGTAAACGACTATGGCAAGCCACGACGCAGCACATCCCGAAAACGGCGCCCACATCATCGCCCCATTTGTTTATATCAAGGTTCTATTGGCCTTGGTTGTCCTAATGCTGGCAACCGTCTTCGCGTCGCAGATTCAATTCCCCGGTGGCACCATTGTCAACAACATCATCGCGATGACGATCGCCGTGATCAAGGGCTCACTGGTCGTGTTGTTCTTTATGGGCGTGAAGTTCAGCACCAAGCTCACACAGCTCTGGGCGATCATTGGCTTTGTGTGGTTCACGCTGATGTTCATGATCTTTGCCGACTATGCGACGCGAAGCTACGAGATGACCCCTTCCTGGGACAAGCTTGACACTGGCAGCGCCATGTCGCGCGAAATGCGCGAGCCTCTCGGACCGCGTGGCGAAGGCATGGAAAAGGCGCCGGCGTCTGACAAGAACATGGTCAACGTCCGCCCCCGCTGACGCTGAGCGCACGCTTTTGGCAGTCATCCCGACCGGAGCAGAGGCGTAGTGGAGGGACCGTTCTTGGTCACGGGGTGCCTCCAAATTAACTCGCCGCGCTTACGTCAACGGTCCCTCGAATTCCTCGGGATGACATCTGCTTTATAGCCGCATCAAGCGCACCCAACATTACGTACAATCTAATATGGCTTCTGCCGAACCCACTCGTTCCCTCGAGCTTCTAGAGAAGATTGCCGAGCATGCTCCGGTTGATAATCAGCGACTGCAAAACGCGATCGCGGCTCTTCGATCCGCTTTGCATGGCGATATAAAGGACCGCGAAGAAGCTGAGCGGACACTTGCCGAATACGAAGAGGCCTATAACAAACTCACCGCGCCCGCTAACCGCCTCGGCGTTTTCCTCCAGTGGCTTGAAGAGAAGGAGGGCCAAAAGAATGCCCTCATCGCAGTGGGTGACCAGGAATTTGTCGCTCAAGTCGATCCCAAGACTCCCGAGGCCGAGCTAATTACAGGTGCTCGGATTAAGGTCAACGACGCCTATGCCGTCGTCGGCACGTTAGACGTTACTGGCGGTGGGGGCATCACAAAAGTAGCGGAGGCGTTTGAAGACGGCAGGCTCCGCATCGGCAATGACATGCCCGGTTCTGATGGCAAGATCGTCATTCGGTCTGATGCCTTGAAGGACGTGGTAATTGCTACTGGCGACGAAGTCAGGATTGATCCAACCGGACGCGTCGCGCTTGAGCACTATGTGCGCAAGGAATCGAAGGATTACTTCCTGGAGGAGGTCCCTGATATCCCTTGGGAGAACATTGGAGGACAAGACGAAGCAATTCGCCTCATCCGAGACACCATTGAGCAGCCGCTGCTCCACCCTGAGATTTTCGCCAAGTTCCAGAAGAAGCCGATCAAGGGCATCCTGCTCTACGGTCCTCCGGGCTGTGGCAAAACGCTGATTGGCAAGGCTACCGCCCATAACTTGACTAAGGAGTACGCGAAGGCAACCGGCAAGCCCGTGAAGGAATACTTCATGGCGATTTCTGGCCCGAAAATCCTGAACATGTGGCTTGGAGAAACCGAGCGGATGGTCCGCGAAATCTTCAAGACCGCCCGGGACAAGGCCAAAGAGGGGCGACTCGTCTTCATCTTCATGGACGAGGCGGAATCGGTTCTCCGCACTCGCTCCGGCGGTCGCTACCTCAATATCAGTAACACTGTCGTTCCCCAATTCTGCGCGGAACTAGACGGCCTCGTGTCGCTGGACAACGTAGTCCTGATGCTGACATCCAACCGACCAGACTACATCGACCCCGCCGTGCTCCGGCCCGAGCGAATTGACCGTAAGGTGAAGGTCTCCAGGCCCGATAAACCCTCAACGCTGCAAATTCTCGGCATCTACCTCCACGCCGACATTCCTCTGGACCCCGTGGTTATGAAGGCAAACCATGACGAAGTGGACTGCGCGCGCAAGGAGTTGATTGAGAACCTCACGGACCACCTATGGCGCAAGAACAAGGACACTGAATTCCTAAAGGTGTTCCTACGCAACGGTCAGACGGACACACTTTACTACAAGGACCTCATTTCCGGCGCATTGCTCAAGTCGATCATTGACCGCGCGAAGGATTTCGCTATCAAACGGGCCATCGCCGATCCTAAGAGCGAGCAGGGAATCTCACAAGATGACCTCTACGCCGCCGCCGATCGCGAGTACAAGGAAAACGAGATTTTCCCGAAGAGCGACACCCAGGAAGATTGGCTGCTACTTCTGGATTACGCGCCAGAGAATGTGGCGTCCGTTAAGCCCATTGGAAGGAATCGCGGGGAAGAGATTTCGAAGAAATCAGTCATTTGATTTTGGATTGCGCATAGGAAATTGAGCGATTCCGCGCGGGAGGGATGACCCCCGTGTCGTCCTTTCCCACGAAGTAACTGGCGGTACCAAAATTAAAACGTCATCCCGAACGGATCTAGCTGGAACCGTTAATTGATCTGGGTACGCGACCTGAAAGCAATTAGCCCTGACGGCGAGATTTCCTCACACGGAGTTCGGAATGACAGCCTTACCCGCTAATCGCCTTCGTCGCCTCGACCCTTGACTCCGTGCCCGCTCTCCTCGTCGTCAAAGTTAAACGACCCTGCGGCGACCGTTGGCGTCTTCGGTACGATCGGAGCGATTTTCTTGCCCTTCAACGTCTCGTTGAAGGCAGGAATCTCCTTCGCCTCGAGCTCCTTCAGACGATCGAGCTGCGTCTGCACCTGCTTCGACAGCATTGCAAACACTGCCCTTGTCTGAGCAGGCGGCTTCATGCTGCCTGACTGCACTGCGCTCTGCACGCCGGCTAATTTATCGTTCAGTCGCACCGGGAAGTTCAATGGATCCTCGCCGCTCTTGCTCTTCCCCTGGTGGATGGCGTCCTCGACAACGCTCAAGCTGGCCTTCAGCGCATCTGCCGAATCCTTCAAACTCGCTTCGGCGACGACTGCCTTATCAATTTGGGCCTTCATATCGCGGATTCGAATGACGGCATCGTTGGCCTCGCTGATCCGATCTAAAACCTCGATGCTGAACCGATACTGCTCCGTCAGGTCCTTTTCCGATGCCGCAACCCGCGGGTCCTTCAGCAGCCTGAAGCTTTTGGAATCGGTGACGCCATCAACGTCCAATCGAACCGTGTATGTGCCCGGTGGTGCCGCAATTTCTTGTGGGAATCCGGACCAAAGAACCATGCCCGAGAAACTATGGAATGGCGGATGACCCAAATCTTTGTTTAGGCGGTGGACACCGGGAGTCTTAACGCCCTCTTGGCTTGCAATCTTTTTCCCGTCAGAATCCATGAACTCAAAAACAACCTTCTTAGCCACCGACGGCAGGTAATAGTCGATCACGGCCCGTGCGTTGTCCATGCGGTATCGGTCAATAGGCTGGTACAAGACCGGCTTCGTCGGCTTCACCGCTTTCAGGTTCTCCATAACGGACAAGCCATGCAAAATCCAGAATGACCTTCCGTGTGTCGCGGCGATCAGGTCGTCATCCTTCAACGCCAGATCATGAACCGGGGTCAAAGGTAGGTTCAACTGCAATGTCTGCCAGTGATCACCATCGTCAAAGCTAACGTATGCGCCTTTCTCCGTTCCCGCATAGAGCAAGCCCTTGCGGTGCAAATCTTCTCGGCAGACTCGAGCAAACGCTTCGGGTCCGATGCCGTTTGTGATCTTGGTCCAAGTCCTGCCAAAGTCGTGGGTTCGATAGAAGTAAGGCGCTAGGTCGTCGTTCTGGTAGTTGTTGACCGAAAGGTAAGCGGTACCGGCATCATGGGGCGATGTCTCCACCATGCTCACGCGTCCCCAATGCGGCATCCCTGCCGGAGTGACATCTTCCCAAGTGCGTCCTCCGTCCCGAGTCAGGTGCACCAGACCATCATCCGAACCAGTCCAAATCTCGTCCCGAGCAACGGGTGATTCGGCGACCGTAAAGATCGTGCCGTAGTACTCGATGCTCGTGTTGTCCTGCGTGATCGGGCCGCCCGAAGATTCCATCTTCAAGCGATCATTTCGAGTCAAATCCGGACTAATCTGCTTCCAGCTTTGGCCGCCATTATCCGTGCGCATCAGGAACTGCGAGGACGCATAAATCACGTTCGGATTGTGAGGCGAAGTTACGATTGGGAAGGTCCACTGATACCTTTGATCAAGGTCCTTCGCGCCATGCCCCATGGGATTATCCGGCCACGGATCGACGCTGTAGGCAAGCCCGGTTCGTGTATTCAGCCGATCAATATTGCCGCTGTAGTTGCCGCCATAAACGATATCAGGGTCGTTTGGTTTAACGGCCATATAACCGCTTTCGCCACCAGCCGAGGAATTCCAGTTGGCGTGGTCGGCCCGGTTCGGATCACTTGGCGAAAGCATCACCGACGAGTTATCCTGCTGTGCGCCGTAAATGCGGTAAGGGAAGTGGTTGTCGGCAACCACGTGATAGAACTGAGCGGTGGCAAAGCTTTCCTTCGACCAGGTCTTGCCGCCATCGGTGGATACGCAAGCCCCGCCGTCGTTCGATTCGACCATCTTCGTGTTGTCGTCCGGATTGATCCATAGATCGTGGTTGTCGCCATGGGAAGTGCGAATGCCGGTCCAAGCCTTGCCCGCGTCGGTCGATTTGTATGCGCTGACGTTCAGACAGAACACTTTGTCCAATTCCTTGGGGTCGGCGTAGATGTGCGAGTAATACCAAGCCCGTTGCGTGAATCGATGCTCGTCGGTGATCTTCGACCACGTGACGCCAGCGTCTTCCGACCGGAAAATGCCACCATCCGTAGCTTCAACAATTGCCCAAACCCGGTCGTGTTTAACCGGAGAAACCGAAATCCCGATCTTGCCATCAACGCCCTTTGGCAACCCCTGATTCCTGGTGATTTCAGTCCATGTTACGCCCGCATCCGTTGTCTTCCAAAACTTGCTTCCAGGCCCACCACTGTTCATGAAGTACGGTGTGCGCCAAGCTTCCCAGGTTGCTGCGTAAAGGGTCCTTGAATCGGTGGGATCCATCGCCAGCTCCACCGCACCCGCCTTATCACTCTCGAACAGAATCTTCACCCAAGTCTTGCCGCCGTCGGTACTCTTGAAGATGCCACGATCATTGTTGGGTCCGAAGATGTGGCCCAAAGCAGCGACGTAGACTACTTCCGGGTTTTTGGGATCGACAACTATCTTTGAGATGACGCGCGTAGACGCTAGTCCGATGTGTTTCCAGGTCTTGCCCGCGTCCGTTGACTTGTAAACGCCATCGCCTTCCGCAACGTTGCCGCGAATATCCCGCTCACCCATCCCCGCATAGACGATGTCCGGATTAGAATCGCTAACCGCAACTGCACCAACAGAAGACGACGTGAAGAAGCCATCGGAGACGCATGACCAGGACTTGCCTGCATCAGTCGTCTTCCACAACCCGCCGCCGGTTGCCCCGAAATAGAACTCATCTGGCCTGGTTCGAACCCCCGTGCAGGCAACTGAACGTCCCCCACGCGCGGGTCCGACGTTCTGCCACTTGAGGGAGCTGTAATTGGCGGGATCGAAGCCTTGGCTGTAGCCAACGCACGCAATCGACATTGAGAGCAGAAAAGTGGATATCTTCATGGCAGGTCCTGGAAACTTACCCCCGTCACTGCCCTTACGGTTCCAATCAGGCGAAAAAAGTGCTTGACTTATTTTCGTACTATAGCTATCATGGACTCGTTGAATGAGAACAAGCCGTTATGAGGTATCATTCGCTCTTGCCGAAAGGCTCTCTGCGCCGTTCCGTGAAGCGTCGCCAAGCAAGCCCATAGGGAGCACAATTTAATGAATAATCGAAAGTACGAAACCTTATACATTGTCAAGCCCGACTTGACCGATCCTGATGTCCAGAAAATTGCGGACAAGTTCAAATCCGTCGTCGAAGAGAAGGGCGGAACGGTTGAGAAGGCTGGCAAGTGGGACAAGCGGAAGCTTGCCTACGAAGTTAACGGCCATAAGGAAGGCAACTACATCCAGATGAACTTTGAGGCCGATCCCAAGCTCCCAGCTGAGCTTAACCGCCTTATGAGAATCTCGGACGATGTCATTCGCCACCGAATCTATTTGATCGAGGAGTAAACCACAGTGCTTAATCGCGTCGTGCTCATCGGCCGCCTTGTCCGCGACCCAGAACTTAGGACAACCAACACGGGTAAGAACGTGTGCGATTTCACCATTGCGGTTGACAAACGATTTAAGCCAACTGACGGCTCCCCAACAGCCGACTTTTTCCGGGTCAACTCTTGGGACAAGACCGCTGAATTTGTCGCAAACTACCTCCACAAGGGCCGCCTTGTAGCGGTTGACGGCAGACTGCAGTCGCGCAAGTATACGGCAAGCGATGGCACGAACCGAGAAGTCGTCGAGATCGTTGCAGAGAACGTCCAGGGGCTTGATAGGCCCCGAGACGATGCTGGCGGCGGTGGCGGTGGTGGCGGGGAGCCAGTGGCTGCTGCGGTCGGTGGCGCCGCCGCTCCTTCGGCAGACGAATACGATCCATTCGCCGACGAGTAAGAGCAAGAATTTGCGGAACCCAATGTTGCCTCCAGATGTCTGTCTGGAGGCAATCTTGTTTTAGGAAAGGAATAAAGGAAGATGGGAATTAGGAAGAGGGAATTCCTCAGCATTGCCTTTGGCCCTATCTTAGAGCCCGGATTCCCGTTTTCCTTATTCCCAATTCCCAGTTCCTCGCGCCCCGGTATAAACGTTCCCTAGGAGTATTGATGAGCCAACTTGATGATCGTGCTTGGGTGACCCGGCTGGACCCTAAAGGGATGCTGGAACTGTTCGAAGGCTTTCCAGATCAGTGCCGCAAGGCGCTTGCCATCGGACTTGCGACGGAGGTTCAGCAGTTGGCAACACGCCCATCTGTGGTGTGCCTTGCCGGAATGGGCGGTTCGGCGGCCGGCGGCGATGTTGTCAAGGCTCTGTTTGAGGCTCACGGCGCCTCGCCATTCATCGTAAACCGCGACTACCATCTCCCGAACTTCGTTGGCGTGGGCGATGTCGTGTTCTGCGCTAGCTATTCAGGCAACACCGAAGAAACGCTATCCGCTTATGAAGACGCTAAGAAAGCGGGCGCGACAATCATCGCGGTAACCAGTGGCGGCAGGCTGGCTGAGAAAGCCAAACAGGACGGGTACTCGGTGGCGCTTATTCCTGGCGGGGCACCCCCGCGGACTGCCATGGGGTACATGCTCATCCCAGTTCTCGTTATCTGCCAGAAGCTCAAACTGCTGCCTGAGCAGGACTTCGGAAAAGCGTTTGGCCTGCTGGACAAGTGCGTGGCCCAGTGGACGGTAGACGGCCATGCCCCCGTTGCCAAGGAACTTGCTTTGGCAATGCACGGGAAACTGGCGGGCCTCTACGGCTTAGGCTCATGGCAGGGAGCTGTGGCGAGTCGCTGGAAGGGGCAGATTAATGAGAACGCAAAGAATCTCGCCTTCTCCAGCACCTACCCCGAGCTTAATCATAACGAGGTTTTAGGCTGGGTCGGTTCGGCGGAGCAGGGTGTTGCAAAGTATGTGATCGTCACCCTCCAAGATGGTCATGAGAGCGACAAGCTTAAGGCTCGAGCCCGAGTAATACGCGAACTCATGGGATCAAAAGCGGAATTCCATGACGCCTTTGCCCTGGGCGACACCCTGTTGGAGAAGATGCTCACGCT
>JBBQMJ010000108.1:0-9785 GCA_038328815.1 Fimbriimonadales bacterium
TCGGAACAATTACAACGCCCGGGAGTTATGACCTCTACGTCACCGTGAAGGGTCCAAAAGGCGAGGACCACCGGAATCTCACCATCGTCTGCGGAGAGCATCAGTTAGCGCTCACGCCGCCAATGGGCTGGAATTCATGGAACGTCTGGGGCACATCAGTCACCGCCGACAAGATCAAAGCCGCCGCAGATTCCTTCATAAGCGAAGGACTCGTCAACTACGGCTATCGCTACGTCAATATCGATGACGCCTGGGAAGGTGGGCGCGACGGAAACGGAGAGATTCAGACGAACGAGAAATTCGGCGACATGGCTGACCTCGCCAAGTACGTCCACAACAAGGGCCTTCGACTAGGAATCTATTCATCCCCTGGCCCGAAGACGTGCGCTGGCTTTGCCGGCACCTACCAACACGAGTCCCAGGACGCCAAGACTTATGGCAAGTGGGGTATCGACTATCTGAAATACGACTGGTGCTCCTATGGTGAGATCGCCCCCCAGGCGAATCTCGATCAGATGAAAGCGCCCTATATCCTTATGCGCCAAGCGCTGGACGATTCAGGCCGCGATATCGTGTTCAGCCTGTGCCAGTACGGCATGGGTGATGTGTTCAACTGGGGCAAAGAGATTGGCGGGAACCTGTGGCGCACGACGGGCGACATAACTGACAGCTACAGCAGCATGTCGACGATCGCGTTCGCCCACAGCGAAAAGGCGGCAGGAGCTAGCCCAGGTGGCTGGAACGATCCAGACATGTTGGTTGTGGGGAGACTTGGCTGGGGTGACAATCCTCGTCCAACTCGGCTCACCGGTAACGAGCAAATCACACACATTACGATGTGGTCTCTGCTGGCAGCGCCGTTAATCCTTGGTTGCGACCTTACAAAACTAGATCCGTTCACGAAAGCGCTCATCACGAACCACGATGTGGTCGAAATCGACCAAGACCCCTTAGGCAAAGCGGCGACCAGACTATCGGCAACTGGAAACGGCGCCGAAGTCTGGTCTCGTCCCCTCTGGGATGGAACTGTTGCCGTTGGGTTGATGAACAGGAGCCGTGTCGCGCAGACGATTTCCGTCTCCGTGGCAAGCCTAGGGCTTGATGGCACGCAGTCCGTGCGGAATCTATGGACGCGCACCGATCTGGAGCCTCGGAGCGAGATTTCAGAGAAAGTGCCAGCTCATGGAGCAACGCTTTTCAGGGTTGGCAAGATCAAGAACTAAGACCGTTCATCGCAAATTGACATCCTCGCCCGCTTCCAGCGCGGAGAGGAACGGTGAGCGAATGCGAACTAAGATGAGGGTGGCCGGAAATCAATGGGTGCCACCTCTAGGTCTTAGAGCGTATCCGTAACGTGACCCTATTTCGCCTCGCCCTCATCTCATTGGCTTGCCTCATTGGCGTCACAACCGCGTGGCCGGCGACCGTGCGAATCCTCTTCATCGGCAACAGCCTCGTCGCTGTCAACGATGTTCCCGGCATGGTCAAGGCCCTCATTGAGTCCGACGGTTCTGGCCGTCAGGTCGTCGTCAAGATGATCTTTGCACCCCACCTCAACGACATAGCATCAGATCGGCGAACACAAGAAGAGATAAGATATGGCAACTGGGACTTTGTGGTTCTCCAGGGCGCCATGGTAAGCATGTCGCACCAATACGACTACCCGCAAGATGGCGGAATTCAGCTTGCCAAGATGGCCGTTGTCTCAGGGGCGAAGACATTTCTCTATTCGGAATGGTCACGACGTGGCATCGATGAGACCGCCTACACGGAAGATGTCTACAAGGGAATCGCTAAGGCATCCGGGGCCAAAGTCATACCGGTCGGCAGGATTTGGGATGAAATGATGCGCCAGGATGGCGGGCTTGATCTATTGCAAGCCGACGGAAACCACGCTGCGCCGGGCGGGTCCTTTATAGCCGCGGAAGCAGTTTATGCCTGGGTGTGTGGACAACAAGTTGGCTCGCCGACTTGGCGTCTAAGGGGGATTAATAACACGTTTGCTAAGACGGCATTTAACGTGAGCCGCGGCTTCTGGTTGAAGGCTAACACCTAGTTGGGAACCTAGCGCAATGCGTGCTTGTTGGCACCGATGTGATCGCGGCCTCTATGCAAGTTGGCCAAACCTATGATTCCAGGTCGGGTGACGAAACCTCCGCAAACTCCACCTTATTGCCACATTTATGGGATTTCTAAAGGTAGCGATAAAGCGATGTTATAGACGCGGTAGGTTGCAGCCACGCGCGGATATGTCTGCTCCTAACGGCATCAAACAGCCTCCTCGTCCCCAAGCTCTTCAGGTCTCACTTGGTCAACTCATCGTCGCACCTTCACAGGTCCTATCAAAACTATCAAAACCCTGCCTGGTCAAGCGTCGTTCGTCTTCAGCCTTACGCTCCAACCCTTATCGCACGCGTGTAGGCGGGGGATGGTTCGTGCCGCCGTTCCGGGAGGTAACCCACCGTCGGAAATTCAGGAGGTCCGTCGCGAAGTTTCGTAGCGGTCCCTACCAAGCATCTTGAACGGCGGCACGAACGAGGCTTTTTCATCGTGCCGCCTTACCTCGAATCGTCATCCCGACCGAAGCAATAAAAAGCGAAGCGGAGGACCGGTTTTGGTCACGCCGCGCTTCGGTAAGAACGCCGCGCTGCCATCACGGGCCCTCGAGCTAACTCGGGATGACGTCTTCCTATAGCCCACGAAGCACCCAATTTAAACCGCCTCGTTCGTGCCGCCGTTCCGAAAGCCCTACCCCTTCAATGCGCCGGCGAGCATTGTGTCGTGGATGCGATCCCGAAAGATCCAGTAGACGACCAGCACAGGCACCATGACAATCACAAGCCCGGCAAACAACGCGCCCCAGTCACTCTCATAGTGCTGAGTCATCACAAGGTTCGCAATCCCAAGCGGAAGCGTCTTGTTCGCCTCGCTGCTCACAAGGACTAGGGCAAGCCCGTACTCATTCCACAAACCGATAGCGTTAAAAATCCCGACAACGATAAGCCCCGGCTTGGCCAGCGGGAGCATGATTCGCCAGAAGGTGGAAGCGTGTCCGCAGCCATCGATCATCGCTGCCTCGGCCAGTTCACCAGGCAGGGCTTGGAAGAAGCCCGTCAGCACGAAGATCGTGAATGAGAGCGAGTAGGCTACGTAGACGAACACTAAGCCCGTCTTCGTATCGAGCATGTGCAGGTCGCGCAGAAGGAAAAACAGCGGCACGATCACCAGGAAGTTGGGGAACATCATCCCGCCGAGGAATGCGCCAAACAGAACTTTGGAGCCACGGAACGGATAGCGGCCGAAGATATAAGCGGCCATCGCTCCAACGGGCAGCAAAAGGAGCAACGTGAATGCCGTAACGATCGAGCTATTCATGAAATAATGGCTGATGCCCGCCTCTTGCCAGGCGTTGGTGTAGTTCTTCCAGAGCAGTTGCTTGGGCAGCGCCCAAGGGCTGGCAAACACTTCGGCGCCGGACTTGAAGGACGTCAGCAACACCCAAATCAGCGGCGCAACAACAGTAAGGGCGAAGAGAACGGCTCCCGAAGTCGACAGCGCCTTCTTCATGCCCTTGCCTCTTGCGGGTCTCGTCGGAAGACAAACATCAGGAGCGCGCTGAGCCCCATCGCTACCAAGAAATTAGCAACAGCTAGAGCGGTGGCGTAGCCGAACTGGCTGTTCTTGAACGCCTGCTCGTAAAGGTAGGTCAGCATGACCTCCGTCTTGCGGTCCGGTCCGCCCTGGGTCATCAAGTAGACCAGCGCAAACACGTTCATCACGTTAATGACCACATACACCACGGCGATCCTCTTGATTGACCACAGCATCGGCCACGTGATCGTCCAGAACTTCTTCATGCCCAGCGCTCCTTCCAGTGCAACTGCCTCATTGACCTCCTCTGGAATCGCCCGCAGCCCAGCCGCGAAAAGCATGATGTAAAAGCCTGCGATGTACCACAGAAAAGCAGTGCCGACGGCGGGTAGCGCGGTCTTTGGCTCACCGAGCCAAGCATGGTCATATCGCTCTAAGCCAACAGCTTTGAGCCCAGTTGTGAGTAAGCCAAAGGAAGGATTGTAGAGGAACATCCAGAGGATCGAGACGACCACCAGGGAGATGGCTTGGGGGAAGAGATACACCCCGCGGAGCATCTTGGAAAGTCGGCCCCCGCCCTGCATCGCATGGGCTATCACGACCCCCAGGACAATGGCCAAGAATCCAACGCCCACCAGCAGCGCCAGATTGTTCCTAAGGGCTTGCCAGAACACGTCGTCAACGGCGAGCTTTCTGTAGTTCTCCGCGCCAACAAAGGTCTTCTGCTGAGAAACTCCACGCCAGCGATAGAACGAAAGGACGAACGACTGGAGAAGGGGCCAAATGACGAACAGCGCGTAAATAAACACCGCGGGCGAAAGAAACGCCACGATGAACGCCGTCCGACCCTTTCGCTGCATCTAGCCAGTCACTTTGTGCTTCGTAATGCTGCTGTCCTGCCGCACCTTCTCAGCACCGGATTCAACCCTGTCACAGAACTGCTCAGGCGTTGCCTCGCCGTTCAGCATCGACGTAAGAGCGTTCTCTATTTCGGTCTCGAAGGCGGGGTACCACTGGCGGTATTGAACTGACCAGACAGCCTTCGACTCCTTAAAGACCTTAGCTGGCGTCTTGAGGGCGTCAGGGAGCTTGGCGGAATCGCTCCCCTTGATCGCCATGAGCGTACTCTTCTGCTCTACAAACTGCTTCGCCTTATCAAGCGAAGTCATGTATTTGAAGAGCGCAACGGCTCCTTCCGGATTCTTTGCCTTGGCAGGGATCATCCAAGGTTCGATGCCGATGATGACATTGGAAGCATCGCCCTTTCCACCCGCGACTGAAGGCGGGAGCATGAACTCCATCTTTGCCCCTGCCGGCATCACGTTCTTCATTTCCGACGAGAGCCAAGTGCCACAGGGAATCATTGCCGCGTGTCCCTGGAGGAACTCGGTTTGCGATTCAGTGTGGCTCATCGCCGTCGCGCCCTTTTGGAAGAAGCCTTTGTCCTGAAGCTGCTTGATCATCTTTGCCGCTTGTAGGAGAGCGGACGACTTCCAAGCGCCCGGCTCAAGGTTCTGCGCCGCTTTCACAGCGTCGGCCCCGCCGACATCGAACGCCCAAGGGAGCAGCATGCCGTCGATCATGTAGTAGGGGTACTTGCCTTGATATGTGATCGGGGCAATGCCTTTGGCCCTGATTTGATCGCCGAGTTTGAGCAGGTCATCAAAGGTCTTCGGCACAGTCCAGCTGTTCCTGGCAAAGACACCCGGGTCGTACCACCAACCCATAACATTGAAGTAGTAGGGCAGGATGTATTGGTGCCCATCCTGCTGGCCGAGGGCCAGTAGAGAGGGCTCAAAGGTGTCCCCCCAAGTGCCGTCGCCTGCAAAGGGCTTCGACTTCAAGGCATCGTCAAGGGCAAGAAGCTGCCCCTCCGCAACAAGAGCCCAATGGTCCATCCCCCAACCTGGAAAGCAAAGGTCTGGCGGCGTATCACCAACGAAGCGGGGCCGCAATTGTTCCCAAACACGAGGATCCCCGGTAACCGTCACCTTTAGCCCCGGATTCTTTGTAGCAAACTCCTCTGCCGCTTTCTGATAGAAATCGATGCCATAGCCGCCCTTGAAAGCAACCTCTTCAATCTCGCCCTTTGCAGTGGCACCCGTCGGAGCCTCTTTGACCGCTACCGGCGTGACCTTGTCCGGCGTGCCAGGCGTGCCCGGACTCCCGCATCCCGTGAGAACAATGGCAAGCGCCGTCAGCGAAAAAGCAAGAATCGATTTATTGTTCAAAATGGCCCTCTGTGATGAGCATTATTCACGAAAGCCGCGCCAATCATCTCGTATCGACGGGGCGATGAGGATCAATCTAACAAAATGCTGCTCGCCCTCCTAACAGCCGTGACAATTCAGACCTCTTTCAAACCCATTGGGCCGGTTCCATCGCCGCGCCAACTTGCTTGGCAGAAGAACGAATACTACGCCTTCGTCCACTTCGGCCCCAACACGTTCACCGGCAAGGAGTGGGGAACCGGCAAGGAACCGACCGAGGTCTTCAACCCGACCCATTTAGATTGCCTTCAATGGTGCAAAGCGTTCAAGAAGGCAGGCATGGCCGGAGTGATTATTACTGCCAAGCATCACGACGGCTTCTGCCTATGGCCCAGCAAGTACAGCCTTCATACCGTCGCCCAAAGCCCTTGGAAAGGCGGAAAGGGAGACTTGCTGAAAGAACTGTCCCAGGCCTGCCAAAAGACAGGCCTTAAGTTCGGCGTTTACCTTTCGCCGTGGGACAGGAATCACCCTGCTTACGGGACGCCGGAATACAACCAGGTCTTCATGAACATGCTTGGAGAAGTGCTCACCAAGTACGGAAAGGTGTTTGAAGTCTGGTTCGACGGAGCCAATGGGGAAGGACCGAACGGCAAGCGCCAGGTTTACGATTGGCCAGCGTTTAACGCGACTGTTCGCAAATGGCAGCCGAACGCCGTTATCTTTAGCGATGCAGGGCCTGACATCCGCTGGGTTGGCAACGAGGAAGGCCATGCCGGAGAAACGTGTTGGAGCACAATTACTCGCGCCGACTACAAGCCGGGAACTGAAAAGTATCACGAACTTACGGAAGGAAATCCGGACGGTGCCGATTGGGTGCCCGCCGAGTGCGACGTCTCAATTAGGCCAGGCTGGTTCTACCGAGCAACGGAGGACGATCAAGTGAAAAGTCCTGAAGCTCTCCTGGATCTCTACGAGCGCTCGGTGGGACACAACGGCTCATTTCTCTTGAACGTCCCAGCTGGCCCGGATGGCTTAATCCACAAACAGGACGTCGCCAGCCTGATGGGTTTGCGAAAGCTGATCGACGCAACGTACAAGAAGAATCTTGCCCGCCATTGCGACGTTACCGCCACCAATGCTAGAGAGGGAGCTACCATCGATCTGGCGGTCGACGGCAGCCAAGCAACTTACTGGGCCACGCAAGATGGTGTGACGGCTGCGTCCCTCACCCTAATATTTCCAAAGCGGGTGGAATTGAACCGAATCGTGCTGCAAGAGGCCATCGAGTTCGGGCAACGGATCTCTGAGTTCAACGTCGAAGCTATGGTAAACGGCAATTGGATTCCGCTGGCCAACGGCACGACGATTGGGCACAAGCGAATTCTGAAAACGTCCAACGTGACAGCCACGCAGATCCGTTTGAACGTTACGATGGCAAAGGCCTGCTTCGCAATATCCGAACTCGGTCTTTACCTATCGCCGCACTCAGTGCCATAACAGTGTGGCCCCGACAAACATGATAAAAACCCTTCTCCTTGCCTTGCTGCTCCTCAGTGTCTTGCCCGCCTTGGGCGATGACATCAGGCCCCCGCGCATTAACATCTTTCCAAAGCCAAGCAGTGTGGTCGACTATGCGGGTTCATTCCGCTTCGCGAAGCATGTGACGATTTTTGCTAGCCCCGTGGCGACAAATGAAGCGCAAATCCTAACAGACTTACTTTCAAAGGGAGCTATCACCGCGTCAGTAAAGGAGTTTTCGGGACGGCCCGAACGCGAGGGTTCGGTTTTCCTTGAACTTGATAAATCGGTGGCTAACCTTGGCGACGAGGGTTATGCGCTCACGGTCACAGGCGGCTCAGTTAGGATTCGGGCCGCGGGATCCGCGGGGATCTTCTACGGGATCCAAAGCCTTAGGCAATTGCTGCCAAGTGACATCGAGAGCGCTGAAAAAGCCCCGAATGCCAAGTGGTCGGTGCCCTGTTGCCAAATCGTTGATAAGCCCAAGTTCGGCTGGCGTGGCATGCTGCTAGACGTGTCGCGGCACTTCTTCACGAAGGACGATATCAAGCACTTTCTTGACCTTCTTGCGATGCACAAGATGAATGTGTTTCATTGGCATCTAACGGACGACGGTGGCTGGCGCGTCGAGATGAAGAAGCATCCTAAGTTGACGAGTGTCGGCGCATGGCGAATTCCCTCCAAGGAAGTCTGGGACTACGGCAGCCTTAGCTTCCCGGGGCCAGGGTCTGGCCAAACACTTTACGGCGGCTTCTACACCCAAGACGATGTTCGTGAGTTGGTGAAGTACGCGAGTGACCGCCATATCACGATCGTTCCGGAAATTGAAATGCCCGGGCATAGCCTTGCCGCAATGGCCAGTACTCCAGAGTTGACTTGCAACGTGCCCTTAGGCGACTTTCAGAAAGAGTCAGGGCTCCTGTTCCCGAACGTCTACTGCGCTGGCAAGGAAAAGAGCTTCCAGTTCCTCCAGGATGTGATTGATGAGGTCTGCGACCTCTTCCCATCCAAGTACATCCATATAGGCGGCGACGAAGTGGACAAATTCCTTTGGAGCCACTGCCCAGATTGCCAGGCGAGGATGAAAGCGGAGGGCCTCAAGACCCCCGAAGAGCTTCAGAGCTACTTTGTCCGCCGGATCGAGAAGTACATCAACTCCAAGGGCAAGCGTCTGCTTGGTTGGGACGAGATTCTCGAAGGTGGCCTGGCGCCAAATGCGACGGTCATGTCGTGGCGAGGCACAGAAGGCGGCATCGCAGCGGCAAAAGCAGGCCATGACGTTGTAATGACGCCAACATCTCACTGCTATTTCGATTACGCCTACTCAACGATCTCTACCGAGCATGTGTTAGGATTTGAACCCGTACCGGCGGCGTTGACGGCGGCACAAGGGACGCACATCCTAGGCGGCCAGTGCAACCTTTGGACTGAGTGGGTTCCTGACATGCCAACTGCCGAGCAGCGGCTATTTCCTAGGCTCGTTCCAATGGCGGAGATTCTATGGTCCGAACACGCGGACACAAATCCAGACACCTTTGACGATCGGTTGCAATGGTATTACCCGCGGCTCCTAGACCTAAGCCTAAATTTCTACATCCCCAAGCCGGTGGCCGATTTTGACGCCGTTTTCCTGGACGGCTCCGGCAAAGTGAATTTCACCAGCGCGCCGTTGCCTGGCGCCGTGATTCGGTTCACAACTGATGGGACGGAACCCAGCGCCCAATCCCCGATTTGCAAGGGAGCGATTGAGGTCCATCATCCTGGCACCGTCGTTGCGGCCCTGTTCCTGAACGGTCAGAAAAGCGAATCAACGACCATTGCTGTTTCGGCCCGCCCAAACGTCGACCCGCGCACCCTTTTGCCTGGTCTAGCCTGGAGGGCGTATGACGGCGTGTTCAACGTCATTCCGGACTTCAAAACGATGGTTTTGTCAGCGACCGGCACGACGCAATCAGTCGGCTTGGCTGGAGATCGAAAACTGAACTATGCGCTTCAAATAACTGGCTACCTAAAGATTGAGAAGGAGGGTGTCTATCGACTCTATGTTAATAGCGACGATGGAAGCGCCCTATGGCTAGGTGGAGCGAAGGTGGTCGACAACGATGGCCTCCACGGAACCATCGAGAAGTCGGGCCGCGTCATGTTAAAGCCCGGCATCTATCCGCTAACTGTCGGCTTCGTGCAGGCGGGCGGCGATCAATCCCTGACCGCGTCGATCGAAGGGCCCGGACTGCCAAAGCAGGCCATCCCCACATCGATGCTGTGGCAACCTGCACCGTGAAAATCGACTCGCATCAGCATTTTTGGCGCTACAACAACCGGGAATTTTCCTGGCTTGACGAGACGTTGCGACGCGATTATTTACCCGCTGCTGTAGAACCGGAGTTAGCGGCCAATGGTTATCAAGGCTGCATTGCAGTTCAAGCTCCGCAGACCCTGGAAGAGTCTGAGTTCCTACTGAGC
>JBBQMJ010000109.1:0-9766 GCA_038328815.1 Fimbriimonadales bacterium
CTCAGCAATGTCAAAGTGATTTGTATAGCTTTGTCGCGGTTCATTTGTTGCTCCCTAGCGCATGCCTACCGTCAATCCCATCAAACTTATACATAGTGTTCGCTTTCCCTGGCCCTATGCCTTCCCTTCCTGCAGGTCCAACACTGCCTTCTCGATCCGGCGCTGCCGGGTTTCTGCCGTCTTGGCTCCCTCGATTGAAAGAACGAAGCGCGACTTATTGCTATACGAGAGTCCGGCGAAGAACTGCTTCGCGGCCGGGGCTGCGTCAAGGGCGGACGAGAAGTCGTCAGGCACTACAACCTCTCTCGGCGCCGTATCTAACTCGAGGTCAATCTCCGCCTCATCGCCAGCTGAAACGCCAGCTCCCGCACGATTCTCGGCGCTGATTGGAAGCATATAGGAGCCCCACCTGGGCGCCACGGTGCTTCGGTATGTGTAACCGTTTATCGTCACGGTCACGGCTGGCCTTTTGCTTGAGCCCAGGCTCTCCACAACGGCGTCCGGCACCTGGATGCCGGTCGCCGTCGTACCATTGAGTTGAATTACCGCACGAAATTTCATTGTTCTTCCTAAGCCATTTCCTTTACATAGGCGGCTAGCTTCTCAATATTCTGTTTGAGCCCTTCGCCGGCCTTGAAGGTCTTCACAACCTGCTCGAATTGCTCCACAGTCTCAAACAGCATATGCCAAGTTAACAGCGTCGTGTCGCCTTGATCCTCAAACTCAATCGTCGATATGAACTTCGGTGCGGACACGTGTTCATAGACGATCTTCCTATGCCTGACAACTTCTTTGAAGATGTTCCTATTCTTGTAATCCGTCCCGTCAGGCCCGTGCATGACAAGGTTCCATTCACCTTCTGGCCTTACGTCCATCACGCTAATCGTGTTGGTAAAGCCGTTCGGCCCCCACCACTTGGCGTTGTGCTCAGGATTCGTCCAGACCTCCCACACAAGCGCCACGGGAGCTTCAAGGACGCGAGACAGGCGAAGCTCGCGGTCTTCCGTTGTTGCCGTGCTCAGGATGTTGCCTTCCAGAAGATCTTGAAGCTTATCGAGGCTCTGCGACCAGCCTTCTTCCATGCCGGCTAGCATCTGCGGAGCGAAGTCAACGAGTCCGACCATCTTGGAATGGACTGTCATGACCGTTTTACCGCCTTCTTCGGCAAAGACAACTGTTGTTGTCCCCTCAAGGAGAGTGTTGCCCTCCCCGTCTCTAGCTTCATTGGCAAATACCAGCCGCTCAGGTTCCACAACCTCCTTAAAAGTCCCGGTCATCGGGAATACCGTTCCGTCCGGCGCTTGCATATGAATAAGAATCGCGCCACCGGGCCGCGCGTCGATTTCGCAAACGGGGTTCGTGAAGACCCTTGGTCCCCACCACTTGGCCATCTGCTTGGAATCGGTCCAGGCTTTGAAAACCATTTCCCTCGGCGCGTCGTAGGTTCGAACCAGGAGGACTTCCGCTTCGGGCTTGTTTGTCGTGGCGTTGGTCACTAGCTTCCTTCCTTAGGCGCACTTGCGAGGTATGTCGTTAGCTGCCCGAGGGTGCCGCTGAAACCCTGCTCCATGGAGTCGTGCGAGGCGTTGAAAGTTGCGATTTCAGTCTCTGAGCCGTTGTACGGGATTGCTGTGATAGTGATGGTTGTCCTCCCACCCTCTTCGACGAGCGTCATCGTCGAAATCATCTCCCGCGGCCAATCTGGATTCCAAGGGTGGATGGTGATCCCGCCCGATTCATCAGAGAATGACACGATCGTAACTAGCTTCTCCGGTGGGACGATCTCCCAGTAAGTCCATTTGCCCCACATCACAATTCCGTCGGGCGATTTCATCCCGTAGTGAAACACGCCGTCTGGCGTGAGTTCTACTTTGGCTGAGAGCATGGTAAAGCCCGCAGGCCCCCACCAGTGCATCAACCGTTCAGGCTCGGTAAATGCCTTCCAAACCAGGTCGCGAGGGGCGTCGAAAGTGCGCGAGATTTTAAATTCGCACGCTATGAGAGCTTCAGTCTTCATCGTGTTGTGTCTCCTTGCTTTGCAATTCCTTCAGGTACTCACCCAAACGGTCCAGGCTCTCTTCCCAGAATTGGTGATATTGCTCAATCCAATCCGAGGCCACCTTGAGAGGCTCGGCCTGCAATCGGCACGGCCTCCATTGCGCTTCCCTGCCGCGCGTGATCAGGCCGGCGTGCTCAAGCACTTTGAGATGCTTGGTCACGGCAGGCATGGTCATGGCGAACGGCTTTGCCAGTTCCGTCACGGAAGTCTCACCCGACGCCAGCCGCGCAAGGATCGCTCTACGCGTCGGGTCGGCGAGGGCCGCGAAAGTGGAACTAAGAGTGTCGGGTGTCAATGTATTTCACCGTTTGGTTAATTAACCGATTGGTATTATACGCCAGGTTTTTCGATATGTCAAGCGATATGTCATTCCGAACTCCGTGTGAGGAATCTTGATGTACACGCTAATTGGTAGTGGAGAGGCGAAAATGAAGCAATTAGCTCTGGCGCCTGGATTCCTCGCAGTGAGTTCGGAATGACATCCCCTCGGGATGTCAGAATTGCAACACGATGCAGTGGTTAGTCGAGACGGCTGGCGGTGAGGTTCCGGTTTTAGCGGACGACTCAGATTACAAGACGGTCGTCATCCTGGCTCACGGGGCGGGTAGCCATATGGAGCAAAAGACGATGGAGTGGCTCGCCGCCCTTGTCCGGGAGCAAGGCGTCCGCGTTGCGCGTTTCAACTTCCTGTACCGTGCCCAGGGCCGATCTATGCCTGATCGCATGCCGATATTGATGGCAACGTACAGGGGTGTTATTGCTTCCGTCCGGGAGAAGTTGAATCCTAGGCGACTCATTATTGGTGGGCATTCTATGGGCGGACGGGTGGCGTCCATGATTGAGTCAGAAGGCTCGTCCGCCGATGGTTTGCTTCTTTTCGGTTACCCTCTGCACCCGCCTAGCCAACCTGAGAAGCTGCGCGACGCGCACCTCGGCGCCATCAAGACTCCGACGCTGCAACTGAACGGCACGCAGGACGAGCTCTGCACTCGGGAGATCATGGATCGTGTTGTTTCCAGCCTAGGCGCCAGTTGGAAACTGAACTGGATCGAGGCGGCGGACCATAGTTACGCCGTGAAGAAGTCCTCCGGCCGTACGCGGCAGGATGTCGAGGAAGACGTTCGCACGGCGCTAAAGCACTGGTTATAGCTAAGGCGATGACATGGTCGCAGGATGGCTTGTACTAGCTTCTGGAATGGCTCGTTCAACTAACTCTCGCATCCTCAACAACGGAGCAACCGTAATATTTCCATCAATGCGTATCGCGCGACTCATTATTGCCGTCCTATCTGTCTTGGTCGCCGGAACGATCATCTTCTCATGGCAGATTAGGGCTGGCGCACCGGTTGGCGGGATTGCGCCTGGCAATCGGTTTTATCCTTCTTGGCGCATTGGGAGTAGGCGGCCAAACTTGCCCATGGCCTACACGATGCTTGCGATTGCGGGACTGGCAGTTGGCGGTATTGCCGCCCGTAAATTCATGAGAAGGGTCCATGGCGAGATTACTGAGAGCGGCGCTCATGTTTACGAACTCTCGTCCTATGTGTTCTTACTCGACAGGGGCCCCGATTACGTTGACGATTTAGCTGAAGGAATCAGGAGTTCAAATTTCGTAGATAGCTCTGGCCGCTCGTTGGCCGTAATGACTCTGGCAAATATCATCCAGGAAGGGGACATTGTTCAGTGCAACAGGAAGCGAATTCTCCGATCGGAGAGCCCAGAAGCTCTTATGCGATCGTCGAAGCGACTGTTCGACTTGCTTGCCCACGCGGCCCAAGCGCTAACCGGAGGAACTCGTGAACTTGATGGGCACGCGGATAGCAGAGCTGTACAATCAGACTCTGTCTGCTTATTAGGAATCGTCGCGATAGCTCCAGCCTTCAATACAACTTCGGATCCGAACAACCCGGCCGCGGTTCATGCCGACCTGGATGAGACGTCCGACCTCATGAACGACGAGGCGAGCTTCCTCTACTACTGGCACGCACCCAGCCCTGGCCAATATCTATCACCAGCCCAAGGCGAGCAACTCTACTTCTCCGCCAAACTTGCGGCAGAAGAATTTGAGCAGTCAGGAGTCCACGCTCACACCACGTCGTAGAATAACTACTTCGGACTCATGACTGGAATTGAAGCGTCGCATAACTCACCCCACACCGAAGCCTTAGATCGGCTCTGCAGCGCCTTGCCTCCTTTTGGAGATGTTGCGGAGTTCGACAGCGAGGAGAGCAAGGCACGCGGGACGTTATCCTGGGTCATCAGCGCCGCACTTGCCAGTGGCTCGCAGCCGCGCGACGTCATCCCCACCGATCCAACAACTTGCCCCAATTGCGGCGTAGCCATGGGATTGGAGCGGAGCCCCTACTGCTCCGACAAATGTCGTGAGGAAGCTGCGTTTGTGCGTCAGCTCCGCGGGAGCCTGCAGTCGGGCGTTGCCTTTGAAGAGGAGCGGCAGGTTGCTTTGGGGCAAAAGCTGTGGCGGATTCTTGGCGGAGGACTTCCCCTCCGGCAAGCGCTCGTTCCCGAGAAGACCCGACTGCAAGTAATTAAGCGATATGAAGGCCGTTGTGATGTCTGTGGTGCCCCCGCGGTGACCATTGACCACACCGGCAGTGGGTGAAACAGACCGATTAATCTTCGCGCAGTTTGCGCGAAGTGCAGTACAACCAAACGGTTCGGTGACCCTCAATTAGCTCGGAGCAAGCACTGCCTTGACGCCCTTGAGGGTTTTGCTGCTCGGATCGGATCAGAAACGCCCTTGCGATGCTGCGACGACCCGGCGGCTTGGGATTGGCGGGCCTATTTGGCTGAGCGCAAGCGCCTAGGCGCGTAAACTCTAGTTGCCATGGAGCATCGCATCCGCGAAATTAACCCGCAATCCGATATCGAAGTTGGACAGGTGGCGGCTAGGATGCGGCTAACCCTACAGGAAGTCCTCGGCGAAGTGAGGGGCCGCGAAATGTATACCATGGACTGGCTGATCCAGCGCGTCCGCTTCCATATGAATTCCAGCAAGTGCGTTGGGCAAGTGTTCTTATCCGAGAATGACGAAGGGTTCGTTACGGGACACACGATTGTAAGGCTGGAACCCGATGATATAGGCAAGCAAATCGGCCTCTTTTCGACGATCTACGTCGAGGGAGCGTTTCGAGGCAAAGGAATCGCCCAAAGCCTTATCCGCCGTGGCGAAAGTTGGATGCTCGAGAAGGGCATGGATGAGGCGGCAACTTACACTGCAGAGGACAATTTGCCTCTTCACAGACTCTATAGCAAGCTGGGTTACCATCAACTGCCTGTTGGGAACGGCTTTGTAAAACTGTCGAAATCCTTAACAATCATTGGTTAACCTTGGGATCAATTTCTCGTAGAATTTATCCCAAGGCCACCGGTACTAATACTTGCGCCTTAACTTTATTGAGGAGAGAATCATGAGCACCGAAAAACCCAAGAACATTGTTTTAATCCACGGATTGTGGATGACGTCCTTGAGCTGGGAGAACTGGACCAAGCGTTATACGGACCAGGGCTACAACGTCATTGCCCGCAGTTGGCCTGGCATTCCCGAACTCGGCGACGATCTTGAGGCGTTCCGAAAGGACCCTTCCGCTGTTTCTAACGTGGGGGTAACCGAAGTCGTTGATCACTACGAGAAGATCATTAACGAGCTGGACTCTCCTCCGATCATCATGGGCCATTCGTTTGGCGGCCTAATGACTCAGATCCTTCTTGATCGAGGGCTGGGAGTCGCGGGTGTGGCTGTTGATGCGGCGCCTGTCAAAGGCATTCTCATCCTGCCTTTCTCGACGATCAAGGTGGCTTGGCCCGCCTTGAGCAACCCCCTCAACAATCACCGAGCGGGTGGTCTTACGGCAGAGCAGTTCCGCTACGCCTTTGGCAACAACCTGAGCGAGGAAGAGTCCAACGCGGTCTTCCAGAAGTACGCAGTCCCAGGCCCGGATCACCTGCTGTTCCAAGCCAGCTTCGCTAACTTCAATCCACACGCCGCAACCAGCGTGAACTTCCACAACAACGATCGCGCGCCTTTGCTACTTATCGCAGGTGGCAACGACCACATTGTTCCAGCCGTTGTCACGGAAGCCAACTACAAGCTGTATCGCAAATCAACAGCGGTGACTGAGCTCAAGGAGTATCCGGGTCGGTCGCACTTCACGGTCGGCGAAAAGGGATGGGAAGAGGTGGCAGATTACGCGCTTGACTGGGCAGTAAGCCACGCGCGATCCTTGGCTGGCGCTGCCGGCTAACGGTTCAAAGGTCAAAGGTCAAAGGTCAAAGGTCAAAGGTCAAAGGTCAAAGGTCAAAGGTCAAAGGTCAAAGGTCAAAGGTCAAAGGTCAAAGGTCAAGTATGGAATTGTGCGTCAACCTTAACTATTCACCTTTTGACACTTGACATTTGACTCTTGACCTTTGACTCTCAACATTTGGCCAATGAACGCCTTGGGATGCTTGCGAGTATTCTCTCCCAATGTCCGATGCCGCGCAGACTCGCACGCCCTGGTACCGGATTCTTTACGTCCAGGTACTGATTGCCGTCGCTCTCGGCATCATCGTCGGCATCGTTAGCCCTGGATTTGGCAAGTCGCTCAAGCCATTAGGCGACGGCTTTGTGAATCTCATCAAGATGATGATCGCGCCGATCATCTTCTGCACCGTCGTTCACGGCATCGCCTCCATGGGCGATCTTAAGAAGCTGGGGCGGATTGGTTTCAAGACGCTGCTCTACTTCGAAGTCGTCTCGACCGTCGCCCTAACCATCGGACTCATTGTCGTCAACGTATTGAAGCCCGGCGTTGGATTTACGCCTGCAGGTACTGTGTTCCACTCGACAGCAAAAGCGGCTGAAACGAGTGGTTTTGTTGAAAAAGCCCACGCCATGACGGCGTCCGACTTCCTCATCAAAGTCATCCCCGACACCCTGTTCTCCGCCTTTACGAGCGGCAACTTGCTTCAAGTGCTGCTCATTTCAGTTCTCGTCGCCCTTGCGCTCGTGGGGATGGGAGATCGCGGCAAGCCTATCCTTGGCGCCATCGAGAGGGCATCGGAGCTTTTCTTTGGCGTTATGCGAATTGTAGTCAAGGCCGCTCCTATCGGCGCCTTCGGCGCCATGGGCTTTACGGTGGGCAGCTTTGGTATTGGCGCTCTTGAGAAGCTGGGCATCCTGATGGCTGGCTTCTATATCACGGCTGGGCTATTCATCGTTGTCGTTCTTGGCCTCATCGCGAGGGCGTGTGGCGTCAACATCTTTCGCTTCATCGTCTATATCAAAGATGAGCTCCTGCTGGTGCTTGGCACCAGTTCTTCTGAAACCGCCCTGCCTGGAATCATTGAGAAGATGCAGCGGCTGGGATGTCCCAAGTCCACCGTCGGCCTCGTGATCCCAACCGGATACAGCTTTAACCTAGACGGCACCAATATCTACATGGCGATGGCCGCCATCTTTCTTGCTCAGGCTACCAATACACCGCTAAACCTTAGCCAGCAGATCGGCCTCCTAGTGATTGCCATGATCACTTCCAAGGGCGCGAGCGGAGTTACTGGGGCTGGCTTCATTACGCTCGCCGCAACTCTTCAGGCCGTGCCTTCTATTCCCATCGAATCGCTAGCCATCCTTGTCGGTATTGATCGTTTCATGAGTGAGTGCCGCGCGCTGACAAACCTCGTCGGCAACGGCGTCGCAACGCTTGTCATCACACGTTGGGAGAAGGAGATCACACCTGAGGAACTCCGCGCGAACCTGCAAAATCCGCTTCCCCCACTGACGTAGGGCTGGTACCATTTCCGTGCGAGGTCGGCAATATGGCGGAGATCGGAGAAGAAGTCTTACGTAAGGCGCACAGAGCTTTTAGGGACGATGATGCGATCACCGTCTCCCAAATCCTCGCGGAGCAGCCCGAGCTCAGGAAGCGGATTAATGAACCAGTGGGTCCGTTCCATTCGCCTGCCGTCGTCTCTGTCCGTAGCCGACAAATGCTGGACGCCCTGCTCGATGCGGGCGCAGACATCAACGCGCGAAGCGACTGGTGGGCCGGCAGTTTTGGAATCCTCGACATGGCCAAGCCAGACCTGGCCATGTACGCGATCCGATGTGGCGCAATCGTCGACGTGCATTCGGCCGCGAGACTAGACTTGCTGGACGACCTGAAACGGATGATCGAAGCCGATCCATCGCTTGTCCACGCCAAAGGCGGCGACGGCCAGACGCCCCTCCACTTTGCCAACAGCATTGAAATCGCGGAATACCTTCTTGAGCACGGGGCCGACATCGATGCCCTCGATATCGACCACGTTTCCACGCCTGCGCAATACATGGTTAGGGGCCGACCGGAGGTGGCCCGCTACCTGATCGCCCGCGGATGCAAGACCGATATCCTCATGGCCACAGCTCTAGGGGATGCTGACCTTGTCGCCGAACACCTTAAACGCGATCCGGAAAGCATACGAACTCGGGTGAGCGATGAATACTTCCCGTTGATAAATGGCGATAACGGCGGCTCAATATACCAATGGGAACTGGGCTGGTACGTCTCAGCCCACCAGGTAGCTCGGCAGTTCGGCTATCCATCGATCTTTGAGCTCCTTTGGAATCACAGCCCGGCTGATGTCAAACTTGTAGCCGCCTGTTGGCTTGGTGATGAGTCGACTGTTGACACGCTCCTGCTGGAAAACCCTGGCCTTGTCGCCACTCTTCAGCCTGCCGAGCAGCGCCAGTTGGCACATGCCGCCAGGAACAACGAGCTGAGAGCGGTGCTCTTGATGCTAAAAGCCGGTCTGCCGGTCGCGGAAAGGAGCCAGCATCGGGCCACTACTCTCCACTGGGCTGCATGGCATGGAAACCTTGAAATGGCCAAGGTGCTTCTTGCGAGTGGCGCCTCGGTCACTGACTCTGAGAACGATTACAGCTCAACACCCCTGTCTTGGGCACTTTATGCCTCAGTCGAAGGCTGGGACCCGGCGGGAGGCGACTATGCCGCCACCGTAGAATCCCTCATTACCGCAGGCTCAAAATTGCCTGCTCAGCAAAGCGGCAGTCCCGCAGTCCGAGGGGTACTTGCAACCCATGGAGTCAAAGACTAGCATTGGCGATCGCATAGACGCGAGACCAGACGCCATCCATCAATAAGTCGCGATCGAAGCTTAGGCCTGCGCTTTCTGCAGTCTTGATCGAGGCCGTGTGCTCCTTGTCGATGAGCGCGATGAGGCGATTTAGCTTCAAGGTTTCGAAGCCGTACCGAACCAATGCCTTTGCCGCCTCGGCGCCCAATCCTTGCCTCCAAAACGGCTTCGCGATCATGTAGGCGATCTCGATCTCCAGCGATCCATCAATCATCCAAGGGAGCAGACCGCACCTCCCGATGAACTGTCCGCTACCCAAATGAATCGTCGCCCACAGGCCAAGTTCAGGATGGTCGGGGTGGCCGTTCAAGAACCACTCCAGCTCTTCCCTGGTTTCCTCAAGAGTCCGAGTGCCGTCCGGGAAGTAGCGCCGAATCTCT
Source organism: Fimbriimonadales bacterium (assembly GCA_038328815.1). Classification (GTDB taxonomy): domain Bacteria; phylum Armatimonadota; class Fimbriimonadia; order Fimbriimonadales; family Fimbriimonadaceae; genus JBBQMJ01. Next base: position 9,571 of record JBBQMJ010000109.1, read on the forward strand.
GGATCGCTGTAAAGCGCGTACAGTTGCTCAAGGTCGCTGGGCTCCAATGGCCGCAAGAGCAGGCGGTCAGTCTCTAGAATAATCATCAGACTCCACTACCCAGATGGATCCACAACCAGTCGCAGCTTGACATCTTCAAACTCGACCACTAGGCCATAGAGCGACCAATAGACTTCGCCCGTAAGCGGATCAGTAA
>JBBQMJ010000110.1:0-9646 GCA_038328815.1 Fimbriimonadales bacterium
GCTCTGGGTGGAAGACGAGTTTCCGAATCGACGTGGCCTCGCCAACATGGACCGCCGAACCTTCCTGAAGTACATGGGCGCTTCGATGGCCTTGGCAGGACTGGCCGGTTGCCGGGGCATGTTCCTTGACGAAGCCAAGGTCGTTCCGTACGTCAAGATGCCGGAGGATCTGGTCCCCGGTAAGCCACTTTTCTATGCGACGGCGATGCCGCTCTTTGGCCGAGGCTTTGGTGTTCTGGTTGAAAGCCATGAGGGCAGGCCCACGAAGATCGAAGGCAATCCCGACCATCCCGCAAGCCTTGGCGCTGCGCGCTCCATGGTTCAGGCGGCGATTCTTGGCCTCTACGACCCGGATCGCGCGCAGAGTGTAAACGCCCAGGACTTGGTGAATCAGGTCTGGTCCCTTAGCACGTGGGACGCGGCGCTCAGCGCGATTCGTACCGAGTTAACTGCGGAGCAGGCGACTAGGGGTGCCGGTATTCGCATTCTGACCGAGACGGTGACGTCGCCTACGATGGCCGGGCAACTCAAAGATTTTCAGGCAGCCTATCCCGAGTCCAAGTGGCACCAGTACGAGCCGCTTGCCAAGGATCATGCATTCGAAGGTGCGAAGCTCGCCTTCGGCCAGCCTGTCAATACGATTTATGACTTCGCGAAAGCGAAAGTGGTGGTTTCACTAGACGCCGACTTCCTGAGCGATTTCGGCGGTGGTGTCCGATACGCTCAAGACTTTACAAATGGCCGGAGAATTCAAGGCGGCAATACCGCCATGAATCGACTCTACGTCTTTGAGAGTTCGCCGTCGATCACTGGCGGATATGGCGACCATCGATGGGGTGTTAAGCCGTCGCAGATCGCAGCAATTGCTACCTACCTACATTCAAACCTTTCCAGTGTGGGCGGCCCAACTCCTGAAGGCATTCCCGCCACGACTTTCGATTCCATTGTCAAGGATCTGCAAGCAAACAGGGGGGCTAGCGTTGTCGTTGCTGGCGACCATCAGCCAGCGGCAGTGCACGCACTGGTTCATTCGATCAATCAGGCGCTAGGCAATGTAGGCAAGACGGTTAAGCATACGGCTCCGGTCGAAGCAAACCCGGTTAATCACAACGATTCCATCCGCGATTTGATCGCTGATATGAACAGCGGTAAGGTCCACGTCTTGTTGATGCTCGGCGGCAACCCCGCCTATGACGCGCCTGCAAATTACGATTTCGCCAAGGCTATCGGCAAGGTTAAGCTCAAGGTTCATCACGGCCTCTATGAAGACGAGACTTCCGAGCTCTGCGACTACCACCTTCCCGCAAGCCACTTCCTGGAAGAGTGGAGTGATGTTCGAGCTTATGACGGCACGATCACCGTCATGCAGCCGTTGACTGCGCCGCTGTTCCAAACAAAGTCGTCGCACGAACTCCTCGGAGCGCTCCTGAACGCCCCAATTGATGGCCACGAGATAGTCCAGGGGTACTGGCAAAAAGCCGGACTTGGCGGTGATTTCAATAAGTCTTGGCAGCAAGTGCTGAATAACGGCTTGGTTCCTAATTCGGCCCTTCCCTCGCTTACCGTAACGGCGAAATCGGCAGCGCCCGCGACCATTCAAAGCACGGGGATGGAAGTCGTCTTTTTGCCCGATCCTAACATCGGCGACGGGCGATACAACAACAACGGTTGGCTGCAAGAGCTTCCGAAGCCGATCACGCAGATCGTCTGGGACAACGCCGCGCTGATCAGCATAAAGGATGCGCATGAGCTTGACGTTCGCCTCGGCGACATGATCGAGGTCACGGCGAACAAGCGAACCCTTAAGATTCCCGTGATCCCACAGCCCGGCCAACCCGCCGGAGTTATCGCGATTTATCTCGGCTACGGCCGAACAAAGACCGGAACTGTTGGCGAGGGAACCGGCTTCAACGCTTACGTCCTCAGGACCTCAGATGCTCCCGGTTACGCGATGGGCGCTTCGGTCAAGAAGGTCGATGGCTACTACAAGATCGCCACCACGCAGATGCACCACGCCATGGAAGGGCGGGACATCATTCGCGAGGGCACGCTGGCGGAGCTTGCAACCAACCCGAGACTGAAGCCGAAAGAAGACGAGTTGCCCAGCCGCTTCGACAAAGAGCAGCCACTTACCGACCCTGAGAACAAGCAGGAGCAGCCAGCGATAACGCTGTATCCGGACGAGATTTTCAATACGAACCTTCCCCAATGGGGCATGACGATCGACCTTGGAACTTGCATCGGCTGCAACGCCTGTGTTACCGCTTGTCAATCGGAAAATAATATCCCGATCGTCGGCAAGCGCCAGGTTTCAGCGGGCCGCGAAATGCAGTGGCTCCGAATTGACCGCTACTACGGCCCGAAGGATACGGATGAGGACGACATGGCTCACCCATACAGCCAGACGATCGATCATCCAGACGTCCATTTCCAGCCGATGATGTGCGTCCACTGTGAAAAGGCGCCTTGCGAGCCTGTCTGTCCGGTTGGCGCGACGGTGCACAGCCACGAAGGCCTGAACCAGATGGTTTACAACCGCTGCGTTGGCACCCGCTACTGCAGCAACAACTGTCCTTACAAAGTCAGGCGCTTTAACTTCCTCAACTTCTCGGACAACAATCCACAGTTCGCCAAGATTGATCCAACAGCTGACTTCGCGCGCGGCAACACCTCCGATCCGAAGCCGGGCGGCATTCAGCTTCTCAAGATGATCTCCAACCCGGATGTCACGGTCAGAGGTCGTGGTGTCATGGAGAAGTGCACCTACTGCGTACAGCGCATCAACGACGCGCGAATTGAGTCGAAAAAGCAGAATCGCGAGATCGCCGATGGCGAGATCGTTACCGCTTGCCAGCAGGCTTGTCCGACCAAGACGATCATCTTTGGCAACATCGCCGACCAAACCACTGCCGTCGCCAAACTCAAGAAGGAGCCGCGAGCCTACCGAGTTCTTGAGGAGCTCAATACCAGGCCGCGTACTTCGTATCTGGCCAAGGTCACCAATCCCAATCCGGAGATTAAAGCGTAATGCCAGTCGATGACATGATCAAAGATCCGCTGATTGGGAATATCGATTCCCAAAGCTACGAGACCATTGACCAGGTTATTGGCTCGGTAGTCCTTAAGCAGAAGCGGCATAACACGAAGGCTTGGATGGTGACCGCGTTTACCGCCTTCATGGGCTTGAACATGATGATGGTGGCCGTTGCCTGGCTGCTGTATCAGGGCATTGGCATCTGGGGCAACAACGTCCCGGCGGGTTGGGGCTTTGACATCATTAACTTCGTCTGGTGGATCGGTATCGGCCACGCAGGCACGCTGATTTCCGCGATCTTGCTGCTGGTTCGCCAGCAATGGCGCAACTCCATCAACCGGTTCTCGGAGGCGATGACGATCTTCGCAGTTATGTGCGCGGGCCTTTATCCGCTGTTACATACCGGAAGGCCGTGGGCTGCCTATTGGCTATTCCCGTATCCCAACATCATGGGAGTTTGGCCTCAGTTCCGGTCGCCACTCATCTGGGACGTCTTCGCCGTTTCGACCTACTTCACGGTTTCCGCAGTGTTCTGGTTCGTCGGGCTTATCCCCGATTTTGCGACGTTACGAGATCGCGCCTCAAACAAGGCAGCGAAGTACGCTTTCGCGGTTGTTTCCCTGGGCTGGAGAGGTTCGCACAAGCACTGGCATCGATATGAGCAGGCCTACTTGCTCCTCGCCGGCTTAAGCGCGCCGTTGGTTCTCTCGGTCCACACGATCGTGTCGTACGACTTTGCGGTATCCATCGTGCCGGGTTGGAATATCACCGTGTTCCCACCATATTTCGTTGCTGGCGCCGTGTTCGCTGGTTTCGCCATGGTCATTCTCTTGGCCATCCCAATCCGCGCAATGTACGGCCTGAAAGACCTCATAACGATGAGGCACATCGACTGGATGGCGAAGATCATGCTTGCCACAGGTCTGATCGTTTTCTATGGCTACACACTAGAAGCCTTCTACGCTTGGTATAGCGGTGAGTCGGTTGAACTTGCCCTTATGTGGTGGCGCTTTACAGGCCCTTACTGGCCAGCATATTGGGCGCTTATTCTCTGCAATGGTTTGATTCCGCAGCTCATGTGGAGCGTGAAGATGCGCCGGAGCATTCCGGTGGTCTGGTTCGTGTCCTTCGTGGTCAGCATCGGCATGTGGCTAGAGCGCTTCGTCATCATCCCGATGAGCCTTACCCGCAACTACCTGCCGTCCAGCGACCGCATGTACTACCCAACAGTTTGGGACTTCGCGATGTTCTTCGGAACTATTGGCATGTTCGTCTTGCTAATGTTCCTCTTCGTAAGATTCCTGCCCGCCATCAACATGTTCGAAATGAAGGATCTCCTTTATAAGCTGCACCTTGGAAAGAAGCCGTCGCATGACGGTGAGCCTGTCGCAGCGGGAGACAAGGCATAACGATGCGAAAACGACCGGTCTTCCAACATGGAATGGTGGCGGAGTTTGATACGCCAGAAGCCATCATCAGCGCCACTGAAAAGGCGCGCGAAAATGGATATAAGGCAATCGAATGCTATACGCCGTTCCCCGTCCATGGCTTAAGCGAAGCGATGAACTTTAGGGATGAGCGACTGCCTTGGGTTTTCTTCCTGTGCGGTCTGACGGGCGCCCTGACCGGGTTAGTGCTGGAGACTTACACGGCCGTTTATGACTACCCAATCAATGTTGGCGGTAAGCCGCTTTTCTCGCTGCCTTCCTTCTTCCCGGTTCTCTATGAGTGCACGATTTTGTTTGCCGCGTTGGGAGGCACGATCGGAATGCTTGCCTTGAATGGCTTGCCCAGGCCCTACCATCCAATTTTCTCGGCGCCAGGGTTCGAGCGGGCTTCGCAGGATCGTTTCTTCCTCTGCATAGAAGCGACGGACGCCCTTTTCGACAACGAGAAGACAAAGAAGTTTCTTGAGAGCCTGAAGCCGTTCTCAGTCTCGAGCGTGGAGGACGAAGAATGAAGCAGTCTCTATATGCCAAGCTCGCCGCGCTCGCCGGAATAGGAATCTTTGCCGCGGGTTGCCATACGGACATGTGGCAGCAACCCAAGCTCGCGCCGCTGGATGAATCCACTTTCTACACCGACGGACAGTCTTCAAGACCGCTCGTTGCCGGAACAATTGCTCGCGGCCACATGAGGTTGAACGATGCCTTCTTTACGGGAAGGGTCAACGGCAAGTATGTCGACTCGTTCCCTATCAAGGTTACGAAGGAAGTCATTCTCCGTGGCCAGGATCGATTTAATATTTACTGCACGCCGTGCCACGGCAGACTCGGTGATGGCAAAGGAATGATTTCTCAGCGCGGATTCGCACTGCGGCGCCCGCCCGCCAGCTATCACACAGACCGTTTGCGCGCAATGCCGATTGGACACTTTTTCGATGTCATGACCAACGGATATGGCGCGATGTTCAGCTATGCCGCTCGAGTTGAGCCTGCTGATCGCTGGGCGATCGCCTCGTATATCCGCACACTGCAGCTAAGCCAGCACGCTACAGCCGCAGATGTCGATCCTGCTCAACTGCCAAACCTTCAGCCCACCGCTCAGAAGGACGCCAACGGAGCCGTCGCACAACGATGAACCACAACACCTCCGATACGAATCACGACGCGCCTCCAGCCCAGCTAGGCAAACTGCAATGGGCCGGTCTGCTCGTTGGTGGATTACTCCTCCTCGTATTTTTCGGCTTACTGGGTTCAACGAGCGGCCAAGCTCACGTTGAGATGATGCAGTCGTATCTGTTCGGCTTCATGTGCTTTACGTCGATCACCATCGGCATGTTGGGCCTGACGCTTTTGCATCATACGGTGCGGGGTTCCTGGGGTCTTTCAGTTATCCGAATGGCTGAGGCTGGCGCGAGCGCTGGCACGTTCATTCTTCTCGCTATCCTCTACATCCCAATCGTGATGTATTACAGAGAGCTTTATCCTTGGGCCGCGGATTCCGCCACGATCGCGAAGGACCACATCCTCACGAATCGGGCCCACTGGATGAACCCGACGGCGGTCACGATTCGAGCTTTCATTCTGTTTGGTATTTGGGGACTTCTGGCTAACGGCCTGCGAAGGTCCAGTGTTCGTCAGGATGAGAATAACGACGAGAACGAGGCGCAGAACCGAACGAACTTCGCTGCTCCGGGGATTGTTCTCCTAACGCTTTCCGTGACGCTTGCGGTCACTGACTGGGTGATGTCGCTTGATGCGCACTGGTTCTCGACGATGTTCGGACCGCTCTTTATTGTCGGCCCTGGCCTTGGCGCCCTTGCTGTTTGCTCGCTCATTGTCGGTGTCAATGCAAACCGCGACCCATTCAAGCATTACATTAGGCCAAGCGTAACCAGGGACTTGGGCAACATGATGCTCACGTTCACGATGCTCTGGGCTTACTTCAACTTCTCGCAGTTCCTCATTATCTGGAACGGCAACCTACCCGCGACCGCGGGCTATTACTACGCTCGGTCCGTGGAAGGCTGGAATGCAGTTGGCTGCGCGCTTATCGTTGGCCAGTTCTTCATTCCGTTCGTCTGGCTGCTTTGCCCTTCGACTAAGCGAAACCCGATGAACTTGGCCAAGGTCGCTGGCTGGCTTCTTGTCATGCGCGTCATCGACGTGTATTACATCGTGACGCCGATGTATCGCACCACTGGACCGATGCCACACCTGGCTGATCTCATTGCTTTTCTTGCAGTGGGCGGCCTCTGGGTCTGCGTCTTCTGCTCACAAATCAAGAAGGCGTCGATCTACCCGATGCACGACCGAAGACTTTTGGAGGCCACTGACCATGCATGATCACAAAAGGGAAGACCCTCTAACCGATCTGGGATACGAAGTCCGTGATATGGACTTGCTGGCGATCGGCAAGGCCACCACGATATTCTTCGTCTTCGTGACCATATCCTTCGTTTTGGGATTTGGCATCCTTTGGATTCTCGTCGGCAACGGCAACCCTGTTAAGGGCTTTAACGCACTTAAGGACAGAGAGACGCAGAAGCCTTTCATCACGAACCCGCCCAAAGCGCCTAACCCGCTGCTACAAACCAATATCACCACTAAGACCGACATCAAAGAGCTGCGCCAGAACGAAACCGCGTTGCTGACTACGTCGGGTGTTGTGGATGGGGCGAAGGGTATTTACCGCATTCCGATTGATCGCGCTATTGAACTGACCGCCCAGCGCGGCCTTCCTGATACTGGTGTAACGGCATTAAGGGATGCGTTCTCTACTCACATAAATAACTCCCCAGGTCCGGGGATCGGGCGTGCGACCCTCAAGGTCCCGAAGGGGAGGCAATGAAGAACCTCTCACGTCTTTTCGTGGCACTGGCTGCTTTAGGTTGCATTTTCCAAGGGGCCCAGGCTCAGAGTGGGCAACTCAACCTTGGCGAGCGCATCGGCATCGACCAGAAACTTGGCGATCAAGTTCCTCTCGATGTACCTGTCATCGATGAACACGGGAACCACATCAAGTTGGGCGATGTGCTTCATGGCAAGCCTGTCGTTTTTATGCCAATTTTCTACTCCTGCAAGGGAGTTTGTGGCGTTGAGCTCAGCAATATGCTGAAGAGCGCCATCAAGATGAAGAAGACCTTCCCGATCGGCGACAAATACGATCTAGTCGTCCTGAGCATAAATCCCAAAGAGACACCTGACCTAGCGCTTGCAAAGGAAAAGGACATGCAGGACATGTACGGCATGCCCGAATCCGCTGGTGGATGGCATCTGCTTACGGGAGACGGTGAGGCTAACATTCGCCGGGTTACGGACGCTCTCGGCTTCCGCTATGAGTACAAGCCGGAGACCGACCAGATCAACCACCCGTCCGGAATCATGGTCCTTACGCCCCAAGGCAAGATCTCGAGCTACATTTACGGCGCTGACTACCCGACCAAGGTGCTGCAAGACTCGCTGGTGCTGGCCAACGAAGGCAAGGTGGGAGCGAAGGCTGAAGTGATCTTGCTGGGCTGCATCATGGTTGACCCTGTGACGGGCAAACGAACGGTGGTGGTCGAGCAAGTGCTGAAAATCGCAGGAATCATGACGGTTCTCATCCTTGGGCTTTCGATTCTAAAGATGTCGCTGGATACGAAGAAAAATGCACCTCCCGGAGGGACAACCCCAACCGCTTAGGGGCTAACGCTTTATGTTCAACTTTCCATTAGCTCCAGAACGGGCCTCGTCGATCGCAGGATTTCACGACATCGTGTTTTACACGCTCGTCGCACTCACCCTGTTGTTCACCCTTCTGGTCGGCTTCCTTGTTGTCTTCTTTGCGATCCGTTTTCGACAAGGCACTAAGGTCAACCGCTCTCGACCAATTCACGAAAATCTTCCGCTTGAGATCGCCTGGTCTGTTCTGCCATTGCTGTTGGGCTTGGTCGTGTTCTTTATGGGAGCCAAGCTGTTCGTTGATGAGCGAACGCCGCCTAAAGACGCGATGGAGATTTATGTTATTGGCAAGCAGTGGATGTGGCACTTCCAGCATCAAAATGGCGTGCGCGAAAACAATACGCTTCACGTGCCGATCGGCAAGCCAGTCAAGCTGACGATGATTTCACAGGACGTCATTCACGCCCTCTATATTCCCGAGTTTAGGGTGCAATACCACGTCGTTCCAGGACGGTATACGCAGGTTTGGTTCAACGCAACGAAGGCTGGCACCTACCACCTCTTCTGCGGAATGTTCTGTGGCACACAGCACTCTGAGATGGGTGGCACCGTCATAGCGATGCCGCAAGACGAATTTGCTCGATGGGAACAAAACGGCGGCAACGACGTTCCGCCGATGTCCATGGAAGCTTACGGTGCGCAGCTCTTCCACAAGATGGCTTGCGACAACTGCCACGTCGGCCACGATACGGAGCGAGCGCCCAGCCTTTACGGCCTGATAGGTAAGGCGCGACGGTTCCAGAACGGCAGCGGCGCGATCGCCGATCCTGCTTACGTGCGACTTGCCATCTTGCAACCTGAGGCCAAGCTGCTGACAGGTTATATCAATACCATGCCGACCTATCAGGGGCAGATTAGCGAAGAGGATTTGCTGAGTCTGGTTGCCTACATCAAAACCCTTAGCAACTCGCGTGAAGGGGCTGCAACGCCCCAAACAGGCATCAGTCCGACCAATACCGCTGCAAGCGGCTCCGTGGGCGCTTTGGCAAATCAGACCCCACCTAAGTCCGCACCGCCGAAGCCCGGGAACTTAGCCGTTGGCGCTCTGTCGGCCCAATATAAAGGAAACAAGTAATGAGCGCAACCACCGTTAAAGCCCCAGTCACAGCCGTCGACGAGCCTCTGAATTACCTGAGCAATGGGCACACGATCGCTTCGTGGTTGCTGACGAAGGACCACAAGCGGATCGCCGTCCTTTACTTGATTTCGATCTCGTTCTTCTTCTTCCTGGGAAGCATCGCCGCGTCGATGATCCGAATCGAATTGATGTCTCCGACGGGCCTCATGATGGAGTCCGAGACGTACAACAAGATGTTCTCGGCCCACGGGATCATCATGATCTTCTTCTTCCTCGTCCCGGCGATACCGGCGACGCTGGGGACTTTCTGTTTGCCGTTGATGGTCGGTGAGAGGGACCTTGCGTTTCCAAGGCTGTATGTTATCAGTT
>JBBQMJ010000111.1:0-9376 GCA_038328815.1 Fimbriimonadales bacterium
CGAAATCAATTCGTCGATAACTGATGACGCTGGCTTGCGCTTGCATCCGGTTTCCAAGTTGTCAAAGATGTGGTCGGCTTTTTGCTTTCCGAGTGTATAGACGGCTATCGATTTGCGCCGTGTCTGTGGTGGCGACCGGATTAGAGTCTGGTGACCGGTGTGGCTGGTGTGGAAAGTGTGGAAGGGACAGTTCGATTCGGAGTCGACCGCCCCGGTCTGCTACGCAGCCACCCCCTCCTTTTCGCACGGAACGAAAAAGATGGGGAAGGATGGGACTGTTTCGGACGCCGAGACGAACATTCGGCGGCTACGGTTTTCGACCCTATCTCTTCTGCCGCCAGGACGCTTATTGAACACCATGGTCGCCGCAGTAGGATTGGGGTGCTTAACTATTGGGCCCGGTGGAACCATGTATTTGCACGAATTAAGGGGCATTTGAGACATGCGTTGAAGGTTAACGCGTGGTTGAATCTTTAATGCGCGGGGCGGGTTATGGGGTGGTAGGGATTAGACGTTTGAGCGCCTTTAGCGGTAGGGCACTTTAGGCGTTGGGCGGGCCGGTTAGCGGCCCACACGTCTAAGGTGGTAAGCATATGGGGACTGCGAGACCGCTTCTGGACTGCGGCACTGAGCTTCATGCTTTAACACTCAATCTAGCAGGTCGGCGAGGAGAGCGGGGCCTGAGGCACCTAAACATCATCCGCCCAGGCTCGTCGCCGTTACGGTAGTGGCGCTGACGGGTCACGTTTCGATGGTGTCAGGTTTTGGTTGGGTGGCTCTAAGCCTCAGGCTTTGACGCTCGGGCTGGTGCGTCGCTGTGGTGAGCGAAGCCTGAGGCATCTCAAAAAGTTCTCCCGGCATACTACATCGCGCCTCTTCAACCTGTAGCCCATAGATAACTTACTAGGCATCTCAAGGGCATTTTTGCGCGACATCTCGGACAGACGCCGAGGACAGCGTCCCTACTGCCCCGTTCCTGCCGAGCCCTGCGCGATCACTACCGTCGACTCCTTCACCCCGCGCTTGTCCAACTGAGCCCTTGTCAGGCGAATCTTGTTCAGCAGTTTCGCCACCTGATGTGGCGCCTTTCTGGGTTGGGCGAAGGCTTCGGTGAACACCGGCCACATGGGCTCGACATCGTGCGATAGGTCAAAAACCATTACCCCTTGCGTTGTTGCGCAGGCGGCTTGAAGCGCGTTGCGGAGGCCTTCTGGGTTGTTCTTGAACTGTTCAAGCGCGATGCCTGCGTAGACCCAGGTTTGGTCTCGTACCGCGCGGTTCGATAGTGTTCCCGCAGACTCAATGGTGTTGCCAATCGAAACCCCTTTCGACATCGCCTCGGCGATGGTTGCGGTGGGGTAGTAGCAGCCGGTGATCAGGAGGTCAATGATTGGCGACATGCCGGATTTCTTGTAATCGGGAGTGAGGAACCAGAAGCCGGCGTCGAAATCGGGAGAGGCCCAGTTGTTGCCCAGCGCTGGGTATTCGCCGTACCAGGAGCCCGTGTAGAGGCCGAGTTGGGCGTCGGGGCGGGCTTGTTTGACCACTTGCCGTGCGCGCCACATGAACTCCTTCAGCACATGCGCCCGCCAAGCCATCCAGGTGTCGTAATAGGGGCCGGGGACGATGCCGCGTGCCATGTTGGGGTTTAGGGTGAAGCGGAACACGTCATCGGGCCAGTTGAGCTTCTTGCCGACGAACCGCTCGAACAACGCTCGGGTGGCCTCGCTGAAATCGGCGTTGATCCCGCCGTAGCGGAACCGGTCGTCATAGATGATCCCATCCACCGGGTAGTTCGTAATGACCTCGCGCGCAATGCCCAACTCGTAATCCTGGACCTCGGGATTGTTGGGATTGACGATGAGCGGATACTGCTGCTCCGGCCGCTCACTAATCGGCACCCACCTGGCGTGAGTGCTCAAATAAAGCTTGTTGCCCGGCGTCGCGTTGACTTTCAGAAACGCGGCCCCACCGCCAGAGCCAACCAAGATGCTGCCCCCTGCGGGCACGGAAGGAACACCGTTGCCCAAACCGCCGCCCTCAAAGCCATCTACGACCACGCCCTGCCGCGTCAGCGTCACCGCAAAGAGCCCTTCTTTGGGGGCTGGGAGCTTCTTGACGTCGTTGAACATGGCAAGCGAGCCCAGTTCATCGGGCAGCTTGTTGAAGGGCATGCTGAGTGAGTAAGTCGCCCCGGCCAGGGATACCACCACAGGCTCGGGATCGTAAAGCACGGTCTGCCAATCCGTCTTGCCGTAGCCCGGGCCGACTTTGAACATGCTGTGCCCCTCGCTGAAGGCGTTGAGCGAGGCGAAGATGGAGAGTCCTGCTGCCTTGGCTTGTCGCGACATGATGGCTAGCGGGTCGAAGTCTTGTGGGAGTGTTTGGCCCCGCCACTCGGTGATTTTGGGCGCGATTTTGCTGTTGTAGAGCGTTTGACCGGAGAGGGGTTTGACGTCGAAGACGATGGTGTTGAAGCCGGCCTGCTTGATCTGCTGGACGAGGGCGATGATCTTTGCCTCATCATTCACCCTGTCCAGGTTTGCCGTGCCGTCAATCCACATGATGCGGGCTTGGAGGTTGTTGCCCTTTGCGGCTTGAGCGGCTAGTCCGATTCCGCTTGTTAGACCGTCGATGGTGACTGCGGGGATGGTTGGCAAGGGTGCTGCGAGTTCGAAGCGGGTCTTGGGTGGTTGGCTCGCGGTCTGATGGAAGAGGAGGGCCGCGAGGAGTGGGACGAGCATCTGGAAGGTTTACCCCGTGCGGGGCTATTGGGGTGTTGGGGTGTGGGGGTTACGAGTCGACGTGGTTCGTGCCGTCGTCCGGCAATTTGTCGAACCACGGAACGCTGGTAAAACGCGTCCGGCGCCTACTGGCAGCCTTCCAATCGGGGATGAACTCCTCGTCTTGGAGCGACCTTGAGTTGCGAGAGTAGGAGGTGAATCCGGGAAACTGCGGTTGCCAACAATTGGGCACCGGAACCTCCTCTGTCGCCGGAACGACATCTCCTCCTCCCGCGGGAGCGGCAAGAGGAGAAGTTACAGGGTCGTAGCGCCTCGGCGGGCGGCAGTGCGACGACCACCGGAACGGGGGTAAAAACGAGGCTGTCAATGTGTCGTATCTGGTTAGTGGGTCTTCATCGCGAGGTCGCGTGATCGTAAGCACGACGTTCTCACCAGAGCGCGGCGTGACCAAAACCGGTCCCTCCACTACGCTTTTTATTGCTACGGTCGGGATGACGATCTGGGGGCAGGCGCACAATTAAACAGCCTCACTCTTACCCCGTTCCAGAACACCCGGTAGAGCATCATTTAGTAATGAGGCGCTTTGAGCTGGAGTTTCACGCTGATGGTTGCCTTCGATTGGAAAGGATCCTCACCGAGTTGGGCCTTGGCTTCAAACGACTTTCCCTCAAAACCCTGCCAGCGGCCGTTCACTGGCACATCACGAAACCGGGCGAGAAGGGAACCCTGGAGGCTACTTGGGACCTTGACGCCGAGGCGTTTTGGCTGTGCACCCGGGCGAACCGCTATGCGACTTGGCAGGATGAGGTGATCACCGCGCTGACGCGAAACCTTCTGTAGTCGACGCATGGTTCGTGCCGTCGGCTGGCAAGTTGTCGAACAACGGAACGCCGGCAAAATGCATCCGGCGCCTACTGGCAGCCTTCCAATCGGGGATGAACTCCTCGTCTTGGAGCGACTCCGTGTTGCGAGAGGAGGAGGTGGCTCGACTCCGGTCGAGACGGAGGCGGTAACTCCGGTAAGTTTAGGCTGCCAACCATTGGGCTGCAGAACCTCCTCTGTCGCCGGAACGACATCTCCTCCTCCCGCGGGAGCGGCAAGAGGAGAAGTTATAGTGTCGTAGCGCCTCGGTGGCCGCAAGGCGTCGAAATGCCGGAACGGGGATTAAAACCAACCCCCGTCTACTCGCGAGCCAAATCCGGTGGGCCGGCTATGACCTTCGCGTGGCCGATTCGCAATACCGCAACACCGTAACACCTCACGCCCCTCAATACGCCTTCGCGAAGACTACGCGCTGCGTGCTTGGCTTGCCGGTCAGGATGCAATTTCCAGGTTTCGCGTCATCGGGATGCAAGGGCTTGAGCGGGATGCAGCGGATCGTGGCCTTCGTTTTCTGAGAGATTAAATCCTCGGTCTCGGCCGTGCCGTCCCAGTGGGCGACTACGAAGCCTGGTGCGTCTTCGCCGGCAAAGAGCTTCTCAAACTCGTCCCAGGTGTCAACTCGGAGCGTATTCGCCTCTCGGAACGCCAATGCAGTCTCATACAACGATTTCTGGGTGGAAGACAACATGGCTACAAGAGCGCCGGCCGTAGCTCCGTCCAAGGGAAGGCTGACCTTTTCGCCGTTGTCTCGGCGCGCGACTACGCATTGGCCTGACTCCAAATCTCGAGGGCCAATCTCTACGCGAACGCAAGCGCCACGTAGCTCCCAGTAGTTGTATTTGAACCCGGGGCTTTCCTTCTCGCGCTTGTCTACTTTGACGCGGACAGGCGCGCCGTCCCAGCCCAGGGACTTCAATTCAGCTGCCAGCTTGTCGCTTGCCCCATACGTCTTCTCTCGGACGTCGTCCTCTCGGCCCATGGGCACAATTACGACCTGAACGGGCGCCAATTTGGGCGGTGGTACGAAGCCTTTGTCGTCCGAGTGGACCATGATCAGGGTGCCGATCAAACGGGTCGAAACGCCCCAGGAGGTGGAGTAGACGAACTCTAGTTTTCCTTCAGAGCTCGTGAACTGGGTGCCAAATGCTTTGGCGAAGTTCTGTCCCAAGTGGTGGGAAGTGCCCGCTTGAATGCAGCGCTTATCCTGAGTCAGGGCCTCGATGCAGTAGGTGTGGTCGGCGCCGGCGAACTTCTCACTTTCCGTTTTGATTCCCTTGAGCACGGGGACGCCCATCCACTCTTCGCAGAACTTGGCGTAGCACTCGTTCAGGATCGTCAGCGATTCCTGCTCTGCTTCTTCATATGTCGCATGAGCGGTGTGGCCTTCTTGCCAAAGGAACTCGGCGGTGCGCAAGAACAGGCGTGTGCGCATCTCCCAGCGCACGACGTTTGCCCATTGGTTGATTAGCAGGGGGAGGTCGCGGTAGGACTGGATCCACTTTGTGTAGCTGTTCCAAATCACCGTTTCGCTGGTGGGCCTGATGATTAGCTCTTCCTCAAGTTTCGCGTCAGGATCGGGGATCAAACCGGGACCGTCGGGATTTTTCTTTAGGCGGTGGTGGGTGACGACGGCGCACTCTTTGGCAAAGCCCTCAACGTGCTCGGCTTCCTTCTCAAGGAACGACCGAGGGATGAGGAGAGGGAAGTACGCGTTCACGTGCCCGGTTTCCTTGAACATGTCGTCCAAAGCCCGCTGCATCAATTCCCACACGGCGTACCCATGCGGCTTGATTACCATGCAGCCGCGCACGGCCGAATAGTCGGCTAGATCGGCACGCAGAACTAGTTCGTTGTACCATTCGCTGTAATTCTTATCTCGAGGGGTAATCCCTAGGTTGTTGCTCACTAGGGAATGAGTTTGACATGCCTAGTCAACTGGGCCAGAAATCGCGCGTCATTGCGATTAATTTGACGACGATTTATCATTTTTGTTGGAGTATGCGCAGACAGTAATTTCATGCATGCTACGGACTTTTGTGACGCCATAAGTTCAAAATCCGTGGTTACACAAGGGACGTAATAGAACTAAAGCAATTTCGGGTATTTACTTGCCCGTTTCGGGGGGCTGGGCGCCTTACAGGAATTTATCTCGCCGCCCGACAATAAACCTGTCTCAAGTCGTGTATTAGGGCTTGTGCAGGAAAGGATGAAAAACGGTAGCCGCAACGAAGCGTTCGCGTGGACTTTGGTCGCCGTGTTTTTGTTTATCGTGCTGACGACCTCCTTTGCCAGTCACGGATCTCTTCTCCCCACGCTCACTTGTATTCCGCTTGCGATTTTAGGTTTCCACCTTTATTCCCGCAGCCTCAAATCGTCAATGGCTCGTGCAGTCTTTGACCACTCGGCAGATTTCTGTTGCGTCGTAACGCGCGCGGGAACGATTTTGAGCGCGAACAAACAATTTGGCAAATTACTAGCCGTTGCGCCTTCAAAGCTTGCAGGGAAGTCGATTTTGGACTACTTGGACGAGGAGGATTGGCCGCGGGCAAAGACTGTGCTTACCGACATCGCAGAGTTCAAGCAGAACATAGAATTTGAAACACTGATGAAGCGGTCCGGAGACGCTCGCTGGATTGCATGGGCCGGTAGTTCAGATCCGAGGCTTGGGCAAATTTACCTTGCCGGAAGAGACGTCACTTTCCGCCGCGTCGCCACCGACGAACTCTTCGAGAGCGAAGGGCGGTATCGGATGGTCGTTGACAACGCGAAGGAGATCATTTTCCGACGTGATGCCAAGGGATGTTGGCTGTTCCTAAACCCCGCATGGGAAGATCTCACCGGTTTTCGAGTCGAGAGCACAATTGGCAAGCATTTCATCGACTTCGTGCATCCCGATGACGTTACAAGGCGCATCACCTACGATCAGACGCTTGTAAAGAATCGCATCCAAGTTGGCCGGCAGGAAGTTCGTTGCCTTTGTGCGGATGGTAGCTACAAATGGGTCGAAGCTACGTACCGTCTTCACTACGATTTGGAAGGCAACGTTATTGACACGGTTGGCGCTTTGATGGATATCACTGACAGGGTCGCTGCCGACGAAGCGCTCAAGAGTGAACGAGACTTTACAGAAGCCATTGTCGAGACAGTAAGCGCGCTTATCGCCGTTTTTGATCTAGATGGACATGTGGTGCGCTTCAACCGCGCTTGCGAAAAGACAACTGGATATTCGTATGATGAAGTCAAGGGACGGCCGTTCTGGGAGATTTTCCGTACGGATGGCGAGGCGGACAGCACGAAGGCCATTTTCTTTTCACTCTGCGCGGGGCAATTTCCGGGCAGCCACGAAAGTTACTGGTCAACGAAATCTGGCGTTAAGCGGCTGATCCAATGGGCTACTACTTGCCTCATGAACCCTGATGGCACCGTTCGATACGTGATTGGCACGGGGGCAGATATTACGGAGCATCGAACTGCGGAGCAGGCGATCCGAAAGAGCGAGGCTGGACTCGCCGAAGCCCAGATGCTTGCCAAAATTGGATCTTGGGATTACGATCTGGCGTCGCGCGTGGTCTCTTGGTCTACAGAAACCTTTAGACTGTTCGGATTGGAGCCATCGAGTTCGCCACCAAGTACGGAGGAGTATCAGAAATACCTCCACCCAGACGACCTTCCGGTCGTCCTTGATTGTTTGGCAAAGACCGAGCGAACTGGCGAGCCGTACGAGATCGACCAGCGGGTAATCCTCCCTGATGGCTCGATGCGCTATATCGCGGCTAAAGGCACTGGTGTGGCCGATGAATTCGGCAAAATCGTCAAGATTTCCGGCACCTTGCAGGACATCACGGAACGCAAGCTTGTCGAGCAGGAGCTTGTCGAAGCGCGAGAAGCAGCACTGGAATCGGCGCGCCTCAAATCGGAGTTTCTTGCCAACATGAGCCACGAGATCCGAACTCCGATGAACGGTGTTATCGGTATGGCGGAATTGCTATCAAGCACCGACCTTAATGAGGAGCAACAGAGCTTTGCGACTACGATCCAAGAGAGCGCGGAAAGCCTCCTTAACATCCTCAACGACATCCTAGACTTTTCGAAGATCGAGGCTGGCAAGATGCAGCTTGAGGACGAGCCATTTGCGCTCTCGACCCTCACATCGGACCTTGAGCTATTCTTTGCACCGATTGCCGCCCGGAAGAACGTTGAGTTTGTGGCGAAGATTGCCGACCAAACGGCCGCGGCCTATTATGGAGATCGGCTGCGTCTAAGGCAGATCATTTCAAACCTATTGGGCAATGCCTTCAAATTTACGACCACGGGTTCGGTAAGGCTTACCGTTGCGCCATCCAAGGAGGGCATTCGAATTGAAGTCACGGACACTGGAATCGGCATTCCGGAGAATCGGCTAAGCACGATATTTGAGAGCTTCACGCAGGCCGATGGTTCTACGACCCGCCGCTACGGAGGCACCGGACTCGGGCTTGCCATCGTGCGACAATTATCCGAATTGATGGGTGGCGATATTGGCGTGACGAGCGAGCTAGGTGCAGGCAGCACTTTTTGGGTAGAGCTACCGCTTAGGCCGGCAGCCCAAGCGCCGGCGCAAAAAGTCCACATCAACCTGAACCGGAGACTTAATCATCCGATGAAGATTCTATTGGCTGAAGATAACGAAGTTAACAGGAAGGTCGCTATGAAGAACCTCCTTCGATTTGGGGCGACGACTGAAGTCGCCACTACTGGAGTTCAGGCGCTAGAAATGGCCCTGGCGAACCGATACGACCTCATCATCATGGACGTCCAGATGCCTGAAATGGACGGACTCGAGGCAGTACGCCGCTTGAGGGAAGCGGAAGCCACGAGGGGAACAAGAACGCGCGTGATCGCAATGACCGCGCATGCAATGCAAGGCGACCGAGAACGGTGCCTGGAGGCTGGAATGGACGACTATATGAGCAAACCAATACAAGCAGATCGATTGTGGGAAGCCCTGGAAGAAGGGCAGGCGGAAGCGAGCGAGAAGGTGTTCGACTTCGCCCACCTGGAGGACCTATCAGGTGGAGATACCGAGTTTGAGCAAGAGATTGTGGAGACCTTCCTTGCGCAAGCCCCAGAAATGGTGGTCGAGTTGCAGAGCGCTGTTGAAGGAAACGTTCGTGAGGTCGCGCTTCGCGTTGCTCATACGTTAAAGGGAAGTGGCCGATCGATTGGCGCGAACGAGTTCGCGATGTCTTGCGAGAAAATTGAGGAAGCGATCAGGAACGGTACCGAGCCTGATTCGGCTGTCCTGAACAGCAAGTTGGAGAGGCTACGCCAGGCAACGTCGGGCCACTTCGAACAGAAAGCCGCGTAGAGGGAGGGACGAACACCTGGAAGCCGTTGCATGAAGAGGGATTCTGAGGAACGAGGATCGTGATCACAAGCGAGGCGTTTTTGCTTGAACGCCGTGGCCAATCACGATCCTTCTCTTCGCCTCTGCTGATTACAATTACGGCCAATTGACGCGATGCAAGGCGCTCGTCCGAACCCTAATTGGATTGTCATTCGGAACTCCGTGAATCTCCCAGGACAAGCTAATTGCTCTCGGGAATCGACGCCAATTAGCTGTTACAGCTAGATCCCTTGTATGTGCGTTGGGGTGAACTTCTTGTTTAGCGCCCAGCGTGGGGGCGGCCTCTTCCTGGTTTGGAGCACGTAAGATCCCTACCTGAGTTTTAACTCTGTGTGTGAGAAGGTGCGCGGGAAGAGGCGGTCCT
>JBBQMJ010000112.1:0-9310 GCA_038328815.1 Fimbriimonadales bacterium
CAGCTCTTTCGTCCACCGAATCCTGAAGGCGGATTTCAGAACGAGATCGAGGTCAGGCCATGAGCTTTGAAGCTTGGATCGGAGAAGTCAATGATCTTTGTTTTTTGGAATTTGGTATGTCGATTCACGACCTGCCGGATATGCCGCTTTACGATGCTTACGAATCCGGAGAAACACCGGAAGAGTTCATGGCTGAGAATCTTGGCGATCTCGATGCCTTAGCCGAACTGGTCCTAAGCTGATTGGACCTCCTTTATCATCCCCAGGTGCTGCCTGGGGTTTTTCTTTGAAAGGCAATTGATGATCGGTATGCTGCTACCAAATTGCATGAGCAAGTCTTGAACCAAGGTCCCTCGCTAACCCTTGCCCGAGAATACGTCCTTCGAGGATACAAATTTGACTCAAGTAGAGCCAATCGCCATAGTAAAGAATCTCTGATTGCCACTCCCTTCACAAGTACCTAAATTCTCTTTGGGTGCTTGTGTGAGGTGATATGGTGGCTCAACTCTTTACTCTTGGCCGTCTGGTCATAACCGCCCATGCCCAAGCCAAGCTCGATTCAAACGATGTTCTTGAGGCTGTCCGAAGGCACTCTTCCGGTGATTGGGGCGATCTCTGTCAGGAGGATCTGGAAGAAAACCAGCTGGCTCTCAAAGAAGGCTTTCGGCTCTTCTCCGTCTACCAGGACCGAAACAAGATTAGGTTCTGGATCATCACCGAAGCCGATCGCTCGGCAACGACCGTACTCTTACCCGAGGATTACTAAGGCAGGCTGCAATGGCCTGCCCTTTTCTTAAGAGTGATCTCGAAAGGTATTGCTCCCCTGCAAGGTAAAAGTTCTCGGCCACAACTTAGGAACCAGATTGCATGACAGCCGATATCGAGTTCTAACGACCTCGCACGATTGAACGGAATGCGCCAGTGCCTTGATGAAGGCGAAAGAGAAGGGTAACGGCATTCTCACTCACATTTTATACACGCTTCATCTATAACTCGGTGCAGAAGCTGCTGTTGGAGACGAGCTATAAATTGGGGGCCGCCGGTTAGGGATTTCTCCGGCGGCTGGAGGAAGTATCAACCTCCCAGGGTTTGGGGAGTCCACTTCATTATACTTCGCAGCAAAGTCTGTTTAGATTGCGCAGTCGCGGATGTTGTCTGGAACCGATGACGAATCACCGGGTCAGCATGGGGCGTGACTCGCCATTTTCGCGATGAACGATTTCGCCCATTCAGGACTTTTGGGCGAATTTTCACCGTACTTTTCGATGGGTTGATTTGAAATAGCCTTGTCGAGCCGTTGACAGGCTTCTGTCTCGCGGACAGTCTCCCGCCAAGGTTTGAACAGAGGATGTATTAAAAGACGCAAAACCCTTGGTATTGCTTGGGTGGCGAAACGACCAGTAGTCAATTAAGTGGGCGAACTCATGTACCAGAGTTAGTGCCAGACCAGGATTTTCCAAGTTTAGCGCCTGCCGATAAGAACCGAACACTCGCAAGCCTTCAAATTCAGATTCCCTGAAAGCAGTGTAAGCCAGTGGTCCAGGCTCCTCGCGGAAGTAGAGCAGTTCGATCTTGTGATTAACGGGGAATTCAGGAGGATATATTGCCTTGGCCAGACCGGAGTGAGCCCATCCAATCTGCCTCGTATTGCTCGTATTTGGAAAGGCAACGACTGCTCCTACAGCGGCTCTACTTCGTTTTATCTAAGCGGTTCTGCCTAGCCATTAAATGCTCGGTGCCGCCCGAAACGAAGTAGGACCCTCGACTTTTGACAAGATTATGGCACAAATCATAGCAGTCTTCGCCCATTTTTAGGAGTCTTACTCGGCAGTAGTTTACTTAACTTAGTTCTGGCTTACCAGTTTGCCCGCACTACTTCTTTGTGGACCCCAGCGCTAAGCCTCTCCACCCATTTTTTAGGCATCCTTGTGGCTGGCCTTCAATATCTCTGCCTCGCGATCTGCTTCCTTAAGAGCCCGGTCGTACACATGCCGCTCAGGCAAATATTGCGTATGCAATGCTGCAAATATCACTACTAGGATAGCCGTCGCCTGAACAAAACTCCACCACTTGAGATTGGGCAGTTTTTCAAGAATGAGTTGAGTCCGTTTCTGGCTTTCAAACTCGTGATCAGATAGCTGAGTTTGCAGAGCGCTCAAGTGCGTGCGTTGACGCAAAATTTCTTTATGGATCTTGGAAACGCAGGCAAGGGCAGCGGCGTCTTGCGGCCGATCACTAACTCGCAGTTCGATTTCAATCTCAGCTACACCAAGCACAAACTGACGCTTCATTTGATCAAGCATGGCTTCAGATCTCTTGTCATTTCGCAACAGCTGATCGGTATTACTCAACAACTGGGCGTAGATCGTGAGATGCATTGCCTCGGCCTGTTCACCGCCGAGAACATAGTCTCTCTTTATTACTTCCCACAGCGCCTTGCCAAAGCGTTCCTTCAAACGTTTGATGAGGGCTTGGCCATCAGGATCTGTGGCAGTAAACGCCGGAGATCCGAGTGAACTGATGCCTTTGTACCAATCCTCGCTAGTTAAATTTGGCGCATCGGGCTTTTGGATAAATCGCCACAGATTGTGCTCCTTCAGTCTCAAATGTTTAGGATCCAGATAACTGGTCAACTTTTGCCAATTGGCATCGTGGTCCTGTACTTTAGAATGAATCCATTGGCGGGTATCTTCCCTCAGACCAATTTGGTGCTGCCCGTCTACAGCATCGGCCAATATGGCTTTTATTGCTAAGCCAACTGCTAGGCTGAGGTGTTGATTTTCGAGCTTTACCGACTCGCCTAGCTCCAGGTTCTCCAGGTGATCGAGGACTCGGCGGTGACATTCGTGGCCAATGAGATCGAAGATTAAAGCGGCGAAGGCGAAAACCACGGCACTAAAAACTCCGGTCCAGCGAAACTCACCGGTTATGGGATCCAATATTGACCAGTCAACATGGCCTTCCCGTAAGGTGGCAATAATCAGGACCGCAATTATGACGGTGGATATCACCGGCGCTCCGATTCGGTGATCGGACAGCCATGAAATTATTTTTTTCTGAAGTCGCATGGTTCCTGCATCCCGTGCCCCGTATAAATGCGTACGACCGTCACCTGTATGGCGTTCGAGGGTTGAGAAAATATCAATGCCTTTTGGCATTACTTCAGCGACAAAGATAAGTCAAGGCTGCTAACTGACTTCATGGCAACTTGCAAAACGCTAGCTCGCAAGAGAGAATCGACCTGATGCCTCCATCAAAAGCTCGGAGGGCAAAGCTCTACTGCTACGTCGATGAAACCGATCAAGACACCCTCGGCAAACTCTTCATCGTCGTCACCGTAATCGCCCGTGATCAGCGGCAGACTCTGCTTGATTTTCTCGAACAAGCCGAGCGAGAGAGTGGCGGGAGACGGAATCAGCCCTGGTCAAAGAAGAATCGTAAGCGACGAGAAAAATATCTCGATGCCGCTTTCAAAACTGATCAGCTGGAAGGAACGGTCTTCTACCAAGTCTTCAAAGACATCAAAGACTTTGAGTGTCTCACGGCCGAAACAGTCGTTCGGGCTCTGTCTCGCTACGCAGCCGAACATAACCTACCCGCCTACAAAGCCACGATCATTATCGACGGGCTGAGCAAGAAGGCGACCAGTCGGGTCAGAAGAGTCATTCTCGCGCACGGCATCCGAATCGACAAGATCAGAGGTGAGCGAGACGAGTCCAGCCCGATCTTACGCCTGGCCGATGTCTTAGCCAGGTTAATTCGGGGAGCCATTGAGAGAAACTGGGATTACCGATCCCGGGTTCAGAAATATCAGAAAGACGGCATTATCAGTAATCTCGGCTAACAAAAAACCTCCGTGCTTTGAGGCAGTTGCAGCCTGGAGCAGAGGGAGGAACAGCCTAATCTCTTGCGTGCACCCGTCCGTAGGGACAGTATTCGGCTGTTTGTTCCCTTTAACACTAGCAATTAATGCTGAGATTGTCAATAGAGACCGGGGGGTTTGTCGATTGATCACGGATTTTGGCGACAGTGGCCGAGTCTAGGCCTAACAATTGCGCTTTTTGACACAATTATTTGACAAAAGCGGGGCTTTCTCAATAATCAGTAGGGTAAAAGCTACAGTTGCTGATAAAGCAGTGTTTGATACGGGGGGTCTAGGGGATATGCAGTTATTTTCGCGTTGGGGTCAAATGGTAAGCGCTTGCCGCGCTGCCAGCCTCACTTTTGCCCTTCTTGCAACTGGCCGGGCAATGGCCAGCTCAACCTATATCCTTGTCACTCATGCTAAGGAAAAGGCGAACGTTACCTCGTATGTCGCCGGGACAGGCGTGGTTAGTACAGTCACGAACCAGCACGTCTTGACTTTATATTTGAACGGCCACGACACTCGAACCTACGCTAGCGCCCGAGGCGCCGGATACGACAACCAGGAGTCCTTTGGTTACTACATCGCTCCCGAAATGGGTTTTGAGAGCAGTACCGGGGTCTTTGCCCAGTCGAACGTCAAGTACAGCGATTACTCGAGCGATGTCTGGCCAACCGCGCTCGGTATTGCCCTAACGGGTCAAGGAGAGATCGCGGTTCAGTGGCGTCAAGGCAATTCCTCGCAATTTGCGGTTAATGGCGGGACGGCGCGAGTTATTCTAAAAAGCACTAGGATTGAGTGGTATTGGAATGGCACAACCTGGGTACAAAACAATATTCAAAGTGCGACTCGTTACGATATTACAGTTGACAAGCGCCTCTGTTCGGCTACTAACGCCGGAGATGCCAGCATTGACACCCGCATCGCCTACGGTAACTCGAACGCCCAAGGTCAGATTACCGACACCGATTCCAACAGCACTGGCCAAAATGTTCACTTTGGCAAGAGCAGTTTTCATGGCGGCCTTTTTGTCGGCCATACCATTTTCAGCGCCGACAAGAGCCGACTGGCCAGAACTCAATTGGTGAGCGCGAGCGGCACTCCAACCAACTATGAATGCGCCGTCGCCAGTCTTTACAATCTGGGAGCTAATCCGCAGTTCACAGGATCGATCACCATTGGCAGCTTCCTTCCTGCGGCGACAGCGACTAACGTTAACGACACCGACCTTACCTGGGCAACTCGTTGGAGCTCAATAGCGCCGCGCTCACAAGTGGGATCTCCACCAGATTGGGCTCAGGATCCCTTGTCAACACTGGCCATTGCCGACGATCAGATTAAGAACGATTTCGCAAATTGGTCGCTCGTGCCTTCGGATAGCCAGTACGACAAACCTACCTTTTACCGGCTGTGTCTGGCGCTGACGGACGAAACTTCGACCTCGGGCTGGCAGTATTTTGCCGGTTCTGAATACAACGGCGCCTATCCCAATTCGAATTCAAAGGATTGGGCCCCACGAATATGGGTCCTGTCGATTGGCGGCCAGACCATCTTTACGCCATGAAGAACAATTCGCTCCTCTTTCTCGCTGGTTCTGCTGCATGCCTTGTCGGCGCCGGTGCCCTGATTTATATGGCTAAAGCTCGCGGCCGCGGCCCCATAACTCCGCTGCCACACGCACTGTACCGCGCGGAGCCGAAAATCGATCGCCAACTTTACAGCTCAAATCCGAAAGGCGCGGAAAAATCCTACAGCGCCTTTATCAAGGATCATCAGAACTCCAAAACTCAGATCGTTCAAGATGAAGTAGCTGCAGCTCGAATTAGGCTTGGATTTCTGGCGGCGCACGATAAGGACTTCAAGAAAGCTCGGTCGGTTTTTTTAGAAGCGTCTAGCAAATATCAAGGCTCTAATCATCGTAATCCTGCTTTCGGTGACCTCAAGGATCAGGCGGCTTACCAAGCGATGGTTTGCCTGGAAGCGCAGGGCCACATAGCGCAGGCGCAAGCGGAATACCGGAAGTTTCTTCGCGAGCGGATTGACAGCCCGCTCGTCTTCGCGGTCCACCGTCGACTGCAGCGGCTGCATGGCGGGCTGAGTCAGGAGCAAGACGATCGGTTGCTGCAATCATTCGTCAGCGTTCAGCAGAAGAGAGCCAGATTTGAAACGGCGGTCTGCGGTCCTAAGGCGATCGAGCATCTCTTGGCGCTACTGGGAATGAGCTCCCCAGGCTACCAAGCGATTGCGGCCAAATGCGGCACGACCGAGAAAGGAACTTCGATCGAGGGCATCCGAAAGGGTTTGCTTGCTCTGGGGATGCGCTCGTTTGGATACCGGCTCAACCGGAAGGATTTTGCCACTCTCAAGGTGCCCGCTCTCTGGCTGATCAAAGATCACTACGTCGTTGTTCAAGAAATTAAGGCGGAGGAAGCGCTCGTCTACGACTCGACCATCAATAGTCTTCGAAAGTTCAAGCTTCCCGAAGAAGCAGACGTTAATTTCACCGCCGCGGTCATTACGCTTTCGCCACCAGATATTCGCTAAGGGAACAATTATGAAACGAAATCATCTGCTCAGACTATCCAGCATTCTGATGCTACTAAGTGCGGTTAATCTCTCGATTCCATATCCCGCCCTGGCAACTTTGGCGCACCGGGGTCCAGAGCAGCCCAAGCCAAAAGCGAAGCTAAGTCGGCCGCTCAATTCGAAGGAGATGAAGAGCCTCTCGGGTCGGGTCGGCCTAATCGGCGAGAACCCCCATACGGCTGGTTCTCAAAAATTCGACCCGACTTATGCTGGGGTTGATTTGATGACGGGAAACTACATGGCGTCAGCCACCGACCTGAGCTTCGAAGGCGGCTACGGAATTCCTGTTTCTTTGACGAGATCTTATAGCTCAAATTGCGGGGATGACGGGCCCCTTGGCAAGGGCTGGGCAATGGGACTTGATTTACGTTCGACGGCCGGTGGCTTGCTCAAATCTTCTGCAGCCCCGATTCGCAGTGTCCCAATTGGCTATACCGAGCGGCATTCCTTACAAACAGATGAGCGTATGCCCCCATCCACCGATCCACCTGACGCCGTCATGGCTCAAGACTCCAGCGGATTTGAAGAAACAATTCAGCGCGATGCCGACGGCGTCTTCACGGCGCCCCCATGGGACAAGAACCGCTCGGAAACTGAATATGAATTGGTAGTCCAAAACCAGGGGACCTCTAACGAAGTGCGATATTCAGTTGCCACTAAGGTAACGACCACCACCTTGGAGGGCACGGTTTACGTCTACGAAAAACTGGGAACGTACCCCAATGGAACGTTTCCCTATGGATCGACCAGCGGAACTAGTCAACCAAGTAATGTCTTAAAGATCACCAGCGCCACTGACCGAAACGGCATGACGACGACCTACACCTACCGTTCGGCAACCTATGCCCAGGCGTACGTGAAAGCCAACGGCACGACTCAGGAGCAACTGCTTAACCGCGTCACCATGGCCAACGGCCGATATATTCAACTGACCTGGTGGGACCAAGATAGCCGGGGCGTTCCCACCGGTCGGCTCTCAAGCATTAACGACGGGACAAGAACGGTCAACTTCAGTTATTACGGGAGTTCTAAGGCCTACCAGCTTTACACCGTCACTTCCCCCGCAGGCCGGGTAACCACGTATGATTACGGGAGCGCGGGCGCACTAGACGGAGAGAACGTCTGCGCGACCAATCTGCTGACTAGCGTCACCGATTCGCGCGGGCTGCAGACTCAGATTGGCTACAAAATGGCTTATTTGAAGATGAAGCCCTTTGGCACGGGCTCTAACCGTTTGCTGAGCGTCGTCACCTATAAAGTCGTTCATCCCAACGGCGTGACCTCTCGTTTTCGGATCGATGATTGCGCGACTGAAGATGGATATTTCTTTGGCGCGCTCAAAGCTGGCCGTACTCAATTTGCCGATTTCGTGGGCACCGTTCCGACCGCTCAAATTGGGGCGGTAGAGTTTAACGGTCTAACCTACCCAACTGAAATTCAATGCGGAATCATTGACAACGCCGATAATACGCTTGATGAGTATTGGACCAAGGATTACGACAGCGAGACCCAGGACCTACTAGTCCAACACTCGGTCACAACCTTAACCCAACCATCTTCTTACAACACGGTCTCAAGTAGTCATCTTGGCGATCTTTCGGCGGCGCGGGTTATGAACGCTACGCCGTACTATTATTCGACCGAGAGTACGACGACAACGACCGACTACAACTTTATGGGTAATCCGCTGACCCAAACCGTGACCCCTTACACGGATTCGACGGCAGGCACCAGTCTTGTTACACGCCATGCCTATCACGGCGCCAGCAAGTATTTTCAGCAAAAAGCGGTCAAAGACTCAGCTGGAAGAGTCAGCTATACCGACTATTACGATAGTCAGGCCACCACGGGAAAGGGCCAGGCGTACCGGGTTTACGATGCCAAATACGGAACGTTTAGCTCAAGCGGCAGCACCGATTACGACTGGCGAAACACCATCAGCGCCAGTGGCACGTACTCAGCTTCATTCGAATATGATTCATACGGCAGGCCGACCAAAGTTTACAAGCTGAAAACGACGACGCCCACGTATGTCCTAGCCGAGACCGACTACTACGCTGACACGAGCTACGCTGGTTCGGCTCACCACGTCACCGAAGACTCGGGCGGATCCAATCAGCGCCAGACGACGACGACGGCCTACGACGCGGTTGGAAGAGCGACCACGGTCACTGACGCCGCCGGCAAGGTTTTCCAAACCACCTATAACGCCGACGGACAAGTAACGCTAGTCCAGCGAACCGACGGGACGACAATATCGCTGGCCACGTACGCTTACGGTGATTCGAGCGGGGCCGATCCCGCGATCATCAACGGCATGCTTAAGTCCGTGCAAGATAATCAGAACGGCGTGACCCAAACCTTTACTTACGTAAGTTCTGGTGGCGGTACCGGTCAAGTCGCAACCGAGGTCGAATCGAGAGTCGGCTTTCCCACCCAGACTCACACGATGACCTATACCTATAACACGGCTGGTGATCGGGAAACCGCCGTATCATCCTTCTCTTCGACCTTCAACCCAACAAGCAAGTGGGGTTATTACGATTACATCCGCGTTGGCAGTCCGGATTCACCCAAGAGAGCGTTTCAGACCATGAACCGGTTGGATAGCTCGGGCACCAGAACAAATGAGGAGTTTCACTATTCGTATGATTCTTCGGGAAGGTTGAACTCAGCAGCCTTTGCCCAAGCTCCACAGTCGGGCGGATATTACAATTCCACAACCGGCGTTCCTGTGCCCGCTGCTTATCGGGCAAGGGCGGTTTACACCTACGATCCTCTTTCCCGGCTTCAGGCGGTCGAGAACTATTGGGAAACCTACAGTAGTGGCTACAGCTCGGATGACACCAACCTTCCGAA
>JBBQMJ010000113.1:0-9147 GCA_038328815.1 Fimbriimonadales bacterium
CTTGGGCGTAGGGCTTGAATTCGCGGTCAGCGCTTTCAATAGCCATGACGACCGGATAAGACTTGCCTGGTTGCCACTGAGTCGGCAGCGAGATGTAGTACTGCATAGGGTGGTGCTTGGCGGTGATAAGCTTCAAATGACCGGAGGCTTGCGCTGCGGCAACGGACACCAATAGGATTGGAATGAGTAATGTTTTCATTGGGGTAGGTTGTGTTGGTTAGATGTGACATCTGATGTCGGCGGTTTCGTTCTAGTCAGCGGCTGATCCCGCTTTCGGCTGGTGTGGAACTAAGATTGACTACTTTCGCGATATAAACCATGATTCCAGCAATTGCATTTCTTGTGGGATTTCTAAGTCTGGCTCGGCAAGGCCCTTCGGTTGAATTAATTGCCATTCCGCCGCCGCCTGGTTACGCGGAACTCCTTGTCACGAAGATGTGCTCGGATGGCAATGCCGTCTTGGCGACCGGCAAGAACGGCAACCGTTTCGGAACATCATTTATTTGGCGACGCGACACGGGCTGGCAATCTATAGGCACCCTTGACGGCTATGGATACTCGGTGCCTTCTGCAGCTGCAAGCGATCTTTCTACCGTCGTCGGCATTTGCGGGAAGAACGACGTGACCCCCTACAGCGTTGGATACATCTGGACAAAGGACGGCGGCATGAAAGAGTTCTTGCCGAGCGACACGGAGCATGCGTTGCCTCGAGAGATTTCGGCCGATGGGTTGGAGGTAACGGGCGCCTTGGTCCATGGCACCGACACGTTGCATCCCAGACCGTTTCATTGGACTGCTGCTAGGGGGCTGGAGATTTTGGGAGCCGCGCCGGGCACTGTGGACGGAATGAGCGCCGACGGATCGATCGCCGTGGGCCATTTTGAGTCGGATTCAGACTCCAAGAATCCGATCCCTCACGCATTTATGTGGACGGCTGAGGCGGGCTTCAAGAATTTGAGCACCGTGAAACTGCCGGTTGGCCAAGCCCGCGCGATTTCCGCGGATGGGAAATTAATTTACGGTCTTTTCCTGGAAGGCGAGTATATCGGGAGAACCTATAAGCTGTCGCCAGATGGCTGGGCGCCGCTAGATCCACCCTGTTATAACTTGCCTGATGCCGTTTCAAATGACGGATCTGAGCTTGTGGGAGAAGGTGAAATCTGGTCAAAGTACGGCTTCCTGGAAACCCATGACTACCTAGAGGCGCTGGGCATCGATGTCCCCGGTGGGAGAATCCGAGCAGTTTCTTCAGACGGCACGCATTTTCTTCTGGAGCACATGGATCAGGATCATTCGACAGCGTTCATCCTGACCTCTCCAGGCATCCTCCCGATTGCGCTTAAGGATCGGTATGGAGCGGACAAACCTGAGATGATCGACGTGCCCGCCAAAGAAGGAATTCTGCGGAACGATGCCGCCGGTGTCGGAGCGACGGTGGAGTTGTTGCAGGCGCCTAAGAAGGCAAAGGTGTTCAAACTGAATCCGGATGGTTCGTTTCATTACGAGCCTGTCGCCAAGATCAAGGGTGAAGATTTCTTCACATATCGGGCGTTGACCAACGATGGGAAGAAGACCAATGTAGCTCGGGTTGAGATCGCCTTTTGGTCTGCTAGGTAGCCTCCCTGTCAGTTTGAGCTCGGCTTACAAGTGAAATTATTGCCATGATGAAGGCATTGCCAAGCCAAGTAAAGCTTGTTAGAGACGAATTCTTTGGATTCTGGAGGGGAGCTTGTCCAAAACAGCTGAGACAAACGTAAGTGTCCAGAGTTGTCCTTATACCAGGGCCAAGCACGGCTGGCGATAGCAGTCCCGCGGACGATGCTGAAATCTATGTCGATTTTCTGCTTCGTGGATTTCGGTGGATTGTTGACTTGCACCTGTGTATTCCGGCCATCAAGATTAAGGGCTGGCGCGAGACCTGAACTGAGACTCACGACCTGCGTGCGACCGAGTGAAATATCTTGGGCGGCGTACATGAGGGAATAGGCTGGCCACAAGGTAAAAAGCCCATTTGCCGCAGGCATGTAGCCGATTCTAAGGTTTATCGGTTCCACAAGCTTTCGCCCGAGATTTGCCTTCCGCCAGTCCACGTCATTCACTAGTGTCTCAATTTGCCGCAAGTAGACTGATGAAAGTTGCGTCGGGAACTTTTCGCACCCTACCAGCACGTCACTGATCCCCAAAGCTGCACCTTCAAGGGTACTTCCCCTTTTGTTTAGTGCAACCTTATTGAGAAGTGCATTGAAGTGCTCATGCCTTGGTGCGTCACGCCAGGCTGAAAAGATTCCTTGCGAGACGGGTCCACCGAAATTCATAACAAGTCCATTCCAGTAGATTGGTCCCAAGGTAAGTCCCGACCGATTCTTTTTCCACGGCCATTCGGTGCTAACCGATGTTCGTCCGGCGCTTATCCAAGACCGATGCCACCAGAAGTTGACATTCGTGGGGTCCTTAGGATCACGGGCACCCCCTTGATCGCAATGTGATCGAAAATCAAGATCATCTGTTGCTGGCGTAAAGCCCTCGATTAGGTTAACCGCCTGAGGGCGAGATAGCATCGTATCCTCAGCTACATAAACGAGTTCATATGCAACCCACACGGGTCGCCCCCTGGTTATTCCTATGTCAGCCGGCTCTGAGATCAAGAGCCCATCATTTTCTAGATCAATCTTCTGCCAATTTACGCGATTCACTATCGCTTCGATGTTTTGTTCAAAAGCCCTTGATAGCCTCAAAGGATGGGTTTTCGTTGCCAGTAGGACATCGTTGATCTGGCGGACAGCCTGCTCCAGTGTGAGTTTGGGCGGAGTTATTGCTGTCTTCGCCTGGGCTCTGCAAAGCTCGGGATATGCGGCGCACCTGGATGCTTCGAAAGTCTTTCGATCTGCCCATTTATCCGAAGAGTAGGGCATTTGCGATACTCTTCCAAACATGCTCTTCACCGAGTCGCCGGGAAACAAGGTTCCCAAGCATAGCTTCCCGGATCTGTCTTTGGACCAAGGCCAGGTATCACTCATGATATGCCGCGACTTCGAGATATAGCAGTTCCTCCAGGAAAACGGCGTCAGACTAATTGGCGAGGGCGTGAATGCGCCAATCTCTTGAGTTTCGGTTTTCACTACTCGGCCATGCTTCAGTCCGGTCGCTTGCTCATGATAATGATGCTCGACCTCACTACGGAAGGCGGCGTATTCGTTCGCGTCTGAGACCGGATCGAACGTGAAGAACAGAATGGTCGCTTGGGGCCTGTTGCGGTTGAGATCGAGCGCAGCATAAAATAGTTGGTATGTCCCTACAAGGGCCGGAAACTGATGCCCACCTGGTAATTCGGTGAGGGGTCTATCATCGGCCATCTGTGCCCAATCTACGGTATTGAGCGCGGTCTCGATCTCTTGCCTTTCGACCGCATCGATGGACGTGTATCTGGGATGGACAACCAAGACGTCATATACTTTAGCGAGAGCCTGAGGGACCTTGTCTATACGCTCACTCTTTCCACCATTCATAGAGCAAAGTAAATAAAACGCTAAAACGGTGCTAACCATAATTCCGTTAAGCCCCAGAACATATTAACTGTAGGCCCACAAGGGCCATCTTGTGAAAACGAAAAGACTGGATCGGCTAATGCCGATCCAGTCTCACTCGTTTGAAACTCTAACCGTTAGGGAAGAGGCGTTGGTGTAATCGTAAAGCCCTGAGCGGTCAGCTCCTGGCCGATGTGGCGCAGTTTCTTCATTGCTCGAAGCTCGATCTGGCGAACTCGCTCTCGGGTGACGTTGAGTTCGGACCCAACCTCTTCCAAAGTGCGCGAACGGCCGTCGTCAAGACCAAAGCGAAGGCGGACTACGTCTCGCTCCCGAGAGGTAAGGCGTCCCAGAATGCCGTCGATTTCCTCGCGGCGGATCAGGGTCCACGTTACGTCGCCCGGGTTCGGCATGTTCGTGCTGTGCACGAAGTCGCCGATGGAGCTGTTGTCCTTTTCGCCAACCGGAGTCTCAAGAGAGATCGGCTCGACTGCAACCCGCATCATTTCGCGGACACGATCAACCGAAAGACCAACCTCACGGGAAATCTCCTCTTCGGTTGCCTCGCGCTGCAGCTCTTGCTGAAGCCTTGAAGCCGTCTTTACAACCTTGTTGATCAGCTCCGCGACATAGACCGGGATTCGGATTGTGCGTCCCTGATTGATAATCGCTCGAGCGATTGCTCGGCGAATCCACCAAGTGGCGTACGTGCTGAACCGGAAGCCCTTGCGCCAGTCGAATTTCTCAACTGCGCGGATGAGACCTAGGTTGCCTTCCTGGATGAGGTCGGCCAGCGGGATACCGCGAGCGTTGTACTTCTTCGCGATGCTGACGACCAACCGCAGGTTGGACTCGATCAAAACCTTTTTGGCGTACATATCGCCTGCTTGAACCTTTCTGGCGAGGTCGACTTCTTGCTCAGGGGTTAGAAGCTGTGCGCGGCGGGTTTGCCGCATCCACATTTCTAGTTCTTCTGAGTCGTCGTGAACGACGGGCGCTTCTTCGGCCGCCTCGTCTGCTTCTTCCTCGGCAGCGTCAAGCTCCAGCAAATCATCGTCTGCTGGCTCGGCGGCTACGTCCTCTAATATCGGGTTCGCAGCCGCGTCCACGAATGATGGATGGCGACCTGGAGTTCGAACCGTAATGGCCCGACCCCTGCGTGGCTGCGTTGCTAACCCGTTTTCTGATGGCATGCTGTTATAAACCTCCGAAGACCTCGGAAAGGTCCTCCATTCCTACGCTAATTAATGTGTTTTAGTTTTCTACGTTCAAAGGCAGGTACGGTATTTGATAGAAATCCTCTTATAATTAGCGGCTTCGCTCGACCTTGAGCCCAAATACAGTAACACAGTGCTCGTCCGTTGTCAAGCGCTCCAGTGAAATACGCGGTGTTATCCGCTTTTCGTAGATACGCATGAAGTTGTACACTTTGTGCCAACTTTCTATACAGACGGTCGAAACACTGGTGAACGTTTCAAATTCAATTGAACCTAGTGCATTTTACGAACCATTTCTACAGACTCAAGGAGAGCTTTGGCCATATTGCGCGCATTGTCGCAGTTGTTGCATCTACCGAAGCTAATCCGTATTGCGCCCCTTAACCATTCAGGTCCTAGGCCCAAAGCCTTTAGGACATGGCTGGGTTCGGTTGAGCGAGAGCTGCAGGCGGCCCCACTGCTAATGGAATACCCCCGCCGGTCCATTTCAATAACCAGAGTTTCGCCTTCGATTCCTAGAAAGCTTAGGCTGAGGATGTATGGCGAACCATTGTCGCCTCCGTTGACGCGAACGTCTTTGCACTGGATGAGAGCTTCTAGAACTTGGGATCTAAGCTTGGTAGCCATTTCAAGGTTGGCTTGAAGCTCGTCGGCAGCGATTTCGGCCGCGGCGCCCATGCCAACAATGCCGGGCACGTTCAATGTCCCGCCGCGATAGCCCATCTCCTGCTCTCCGCCCAGGATAAATGCCTCGGGGGTCGATGCTCTGCTGTACAGAGCGCCGACCCCCTTTGGGCCATAGAATTTGTGGGCACTGAAGCTGGCGAAGTCGATGCCGTCAAGGTCGATGGGAATTTTCCCGACGGCTTGGGTGATATCGCTGTGAAGCGCCACAGCGTTTCCTCGGAGAATCGGCGCGACCCACTTTGCGCCAACCTCATTGTTAACGGCCATGACGCTTACAAGGTCAATTATTCCGGATTCAGGGGTGATGTTAAGACCGTCGTTATGCAGGATATTCAAGCCTAATTTCTTTGCTGGCTCGTACAGGGAGCTGTGCTCGAATGGGGAAATTGCCGCCGTCTTCACGGAATTGAGAATCCAATTGTTTGATTCAGTAGCGCCTGATGTGAATGTGATCTGAGACGGATCCTCGGCACTGACGAGGTTGGCTACTTGCTGCCGCGCTTCCTCAACCGCCTCGTGGGCACGCCGGCCCGGCTCATGGAGGCTATTCGCGTTGCCGAAGCCATCTCGCAGGTAGGGAAGCATAGCTTCCAACACCCGCGGGTCCAGGGGCGTTGTGGCAGCGTTGTCGTAATAGCGCTCGTACACTCAACAGATTCTACGTGATGGGTTCATTTCCCAACGCTTAGGCGTCGCCAAATAACTAAAAGCCCATATAAAATGTGCAAAATGAGACCATGCTGCTAGCTGGCGTTTTCACCCTTCTGCTCTCCACTCAATCTGCGGTTGGGAAGATCACGGTTCATGTTGATGGACCTGGGCGAGAGATTAGTCCGACCTTCTTTGGCCTGATGACCGAGGAGATCAACCACTCATATGACGGCGGGCTTTATGGCGAGCTAGTTCAGAACCGAGCGTTGAAGGATGATTCGGATAAACCGGCCCATTGGAGCCTGGTGAAGGATGAAGGCTCCGCGGCAACGATGTTGCTCGATAAAGATGATCCAGTCCCCAACACCGTCCTAGACCGCTGTATTAAGTTAGAAATACCGGCCGGCTCTAAGGGAACTGTTGGCGTAGCGAACGAGGGTTACTGGGGCATCCCAATTTGGCCCAATACGAATTACCGCCTCTCGTTTTTTGCGAAGGCGTCTCGCCAACTAGGCAATTTGCATGCCTCACTAGAAAGCGGTGACGGTAAGAGTGTGTTGGCGAGCATGGAATCGTCGGGGATTGCCTCGGAGTGGCGCAAGTACTCGCTGACATTTAAGACGGGCGACCTTCAGGCAACAAAGGACGCCAAACTCGTGTTGAGCACAGTCGGGTCCGGGACGCTTTGTCTAACCCAAGTTTCGCTTTTCCCTCCAACCTTCAACAATCGCCCAAACGGAAACCGCATTGATCTGATGCAAAAGCTGATCGGCATGAAGCCGAGCTTTCTACGGTTCCCCGGCGGCAACTTCCTCGAGGGCAATTCGTTCAAGGAAAGGTTTGACTGGAAAGCCACTCTTGGGCCAATAGAGCAAAGACCTGGGCATTGGGGGCCGTGGGGCTATCGGTCAACTGATGGCATTGGCCTACTTGAATTTCTGGAATGGTGCGAGGACATGAAGTCTCAGCCCGTTCTCGCCGTATTTGCAGGGTACACGCTTGGTAAGGATAAGGTTTCTTCTGGTCCGGCACTGGAAGGATTCGTTCAGGAGGCTCTGGACGAAATTGAGTACGTAACCGGTGATGCCACAACCAAGTGGGGCGCACGTCGCATTGGAGACGGCCATGCAATGCCCTTTGCGCTAAAGTACGTGGAAGTTGGCAACGAGGATTGGAATGGTACGCAATACGACGAGCGATTTCCCGCCTTTTACGACGCGATTCGAGCTAAGTATCCCAACCTCAAGATCATTGCGACGAACGAAGTGAAATCGAGAGTGCCTGACCTTGTAGACGATCATTACTATCGCAAGGCGACCTTGATGATGAAGGATGCAGGCCACTACGCAAGCGCGGATCGAAACGGGCATAAGACCTTCGTGGGAGAGTGGGCGAGCACCGACACGCCTCCTTGGCTTGGTGTATCGGCAAACCCGACACCAGTGTTCCACGAAGCACTGGGCGATGCAATTTGGCTGACCGGTTTGGAACAAAGCGCTGACCAAGTCTTATTGGAGTGCTACGCGCCGCTTCTTACAAACATCAATCCCAAGGCCACGCAGTGGGGCGTTAACCTGATTGGCTACGATTCGCTTTCCAGTTACGGTTCGCCTAGCTACTACGTGCAGTCGATGTTCGCGCATTTCACGGGCAACCGAAGTCTGCCCCTCCAAGTGGAATCCAACGTGCCAGCTTTGCTTGAGCCTGTCTCAAAGGGCGCGATTGGGCTCGGCACATGGCGGACGGACGCCGAGTATACGGATTTCAAGGTTACGGGGCCTGATGGTAAGACCCTGAGTGAGCAACCTGCCTTTAGCGACTTGGTCGGGTGGAAGCTTGGCGCCGGCGCTTGGGAAGCCCATGAGGGAGCCTTGCATCAATCCTCAGTCACCGCGACAGACACGATGGCGAGCATCGGCAATGATGACTGGACTGACTATACGATCCATGTCAAGGCTCGAAAGCTCAGCGGATCCGAAGGATTCGTAATTGCCTTCCACTATCGCGGGACGGACCGCTATTGGAAATGGACGATCGGCGGCTGGGGCAACACACGCACGGTGTTTCAGCGCGTTGAGGATGGCTACGAAGAAGCTGGCAACGTCACCAGCATGAGCGTGGAAACGGGCCGTTGGTATGACCTTGAGCTGCAGGTAATAGGCGATTCGCTCAAGGGATTCATTGATGGCAAGCTGGTTACTGAAAGGCCAGTTGCCACCCCTACACCAACAGTGTTTGCGGCCGCGAGCCGGGCGGGGAAGGATATCTTCCTGAAGGTCGTCAACGCTTCGCCGACTGACGCTGACATGGTCGTTGATTTAGTGGGCGCTGGCAAGTTGGGGGCTGAGGCTGAGGGATTGGTAATGACAGGTGACCCGGAGGATAAGAACTCGATCGACCAGCCGTTGAAGGTCTCGCCGCGACCGATCAGGGTCTCGGGTGTAGGCCGGTCATTTCAGCATCTGTTTCCAGCCCATTCGGTGACGGTACTGAGGCTGAAGTCAGCGAAGTGAGGGAAGGGTGTGAAGGTTTGAAAACGAGCCTGGTTACCGGGTAGCCCGGTTACTCCCGAAGTGCGGTTACCGTTCCATTTGAGCTTCTAAACATTTCCGGAACGGCGGCACGAACGAGGCTGTTTCATTGGGTGCTTTCGTGGCCATAGGAAGACGTCATGCCGAGTTGACTTGAGGGACCGTTATCGTGAGCGCGGGCTTTTTACCTGAGCGCGGCGTGACCAGAAACGGTCCCTGCGCTTCGCTTTTTATTGCTACGGTCGGGATGACGATCCGGGGACAGGGGGCACAATGAAACAGCCTTAAACCAACCCACGGCTACTGGTGCCGAATTAAGAAGTCCGCGAGAAGTTAGTGCTCGCTCAGGCTGAACCAGTTTCCGCAGCCGTCTTCGAAAACCGCATTTACTCCGTAGAACTCTTTGACAGGCTCCTTTGTGAACTTAACGCCTTTGGCAGATAGCTCGTCGAAAGTCTTAAAGCAGTCGTCGCATTCCATAACTCCGCCACCCATCTTTCCAGCGAGCAAGATCTCCCGCACTTTCGCGGCGTATTC
>JBBQMJ010000114.1:0-9138 GCA_038328815.1 Fimbriimonadales bacterium
AGTCCTTACGAGCCGATACGATGTTTCGTTGTCGCGGATTCATGGTTACGATCCGGCCAAGAAGCATGGGTTCCTTGATTCCCAACGGGCAGGGTTGCGGACGTTTGCGTCTGCTGACCCAAATGCGCCCATCATTGTCGCCGAGAGCGTTTGGCAATACAGCCACCATGTGCTACCAGGGCTATTGGCTCACAAAGGGCCAATTCTTACGGTGGCAAACTGGTCGGGGCAGTGGCCGGGCCTTGTTGGAATGCTTAATTTGAACGCAGGACTCACCAAAGCAGGGTGCGACTATACGACAATCTGGTCAGAGAGCTTTGACGACGACCTGTTCCACAAGACGGTGAAGTCGTGGCTTGAGAGCGGGACCTACGCGCATGACGATTCCCACGTAAGAAGTTACGCGCCTGGTAATGCGGACGCGGAAGTCCGCGGACGGAATGCAATCGAGCCGATGCTTGAGAACGGCGCTATTTTGGGAGTGTTCGACGAGGGCTGTATGGGTATGTACAACGCCATCGTCCCGGACGAGCTGCTCTTTCCAATGCGCGTTTACAAGGAGCGGCTCTCTCAAAGCGCGCTTCTTTACTCAATGAGCACCGTGAGCAATGCGGATGCTCAAGAATGCTTCGATTGGATTCAACACCAAGGCTTTAACTTCCACTTTGGCAAAGATTCGGCGACCGAACTCACAAGGGAGCAGGTGTTGGGTCAATGCAGGATGTACTTGGCTGCCGCGCGTATGGCTGATGATTTCGGCTGCGACGCTTTGGGAATTCAATATCAGCAGGGTCTGAAGGATATGGCGCCTGCCAGCGACCTGGTGGAAGGGCTATTGAACAATGCCTTTCGACCCCCAGTTCGGCGATCCGACGGAAGCATCATTCGGGACGGCGAGCCCTATGTTCACTTTAACGAAGTCGATGAGTGTGCGGGCCTCGACGGCTTAATTACTTTGGCCGTTCAAAGAGAGCTAGGCCAGCCGCTTGAGTCCACCTTGCACGACTTGCGGTGGGGTGACCATGATGCCAGCGGAACCGTTCCTGATTACGTCTGGGTCTTTGAGATTAGCGGCGGGGCGCCTCCAGCTCACCACGTCGGAGGCTATGCAGGCAGCCATGGATATCGTCAGCCGGCCATGTATTTTCCGTCGGGTGGGGCGACTTGCTCAGGTGTAGCCAGGCCTGGCGAGATCGTTTGGAGCCGAATCTTTGTTGATCCCACTGGGCTTCACATGGATTTGGGGCGTGGCACCGTTGCCGACTTGCCAGAGGCAGAAACTCAACGTAGACTTGAAGCGACCACACCGGTTTGGCCGATAATGCACGGGGTCTTGCACGGCGTTAGCCGGGATCAAATGATGGGAAGGCACAAGTCAAACCATGTCCAGGTGGTCTACTCGAAAAGCGCCCCAGATGCTGACGCGAGCATGGTTGCCAAGGCCGCTGCTGCTGCCAGCCTTGGTATCGTCGTCCACCTTTGCGGCGTCTAGTCGACGACGGAAACTTCCGCTCGGAAAAATGTATATCCGGCCGTGGCCGATGCCAAGATAACCTGATACTGGCCAGGATGGGTTGGAATGAACACGCAGGACAAAACGTTCGGACCATTGACAGCGGAAATTTGAGTCCTTTGGATTCCAGTTCCATAAAACAGGAAGGTTTGGCTGGCGTCCGCATTAAGGTAGATGAGAACCAAGTGGGGCTTATTCATGCGAATCGCCTGGACTGTGACGATCACTTGAGCACCAATGTTATAGGGCGCGGGACTTGACTCTGGGCCAAGGCCATATACCGAGCCCTCGCTCACATGAGATTCATAAAAGCCGTCCAGATCGATCCAACCTTTGTTTGCCGCAAAGGGACTTTGGGGAGTGAGGTCTATGGTGTCGGTAAGACCTTGTGGCGTCGTGATGATCTTGAAATTGCGATTGAGAAGGAGAACTTTGTCGGTCAGTGCGAGTTTTTTGGGTTGAGCAATTAGCGGCGCCCTGCGACCCTTATTAGTCTGTGCCGAGCTTAGTGTCACGGCGTAAACTGCCAGTGCTAGAAAAACAAACAACCTCATGGGGACTCCCTGCGCTTTGGTTCGTAACGCTCTTGCGCGATGCCTAAGAAACATCATAGCCGGGCGAGGCTCTAGTAGGGTAATGCGCCTATTACGTTGGGTTACGCAAGGCGGTAAGGTGCAGGCTAAGCATGCGTAAATTTCTTCACGTTGGCTGCGGACCTCTGCGCCAGTCCAGCATCTTGGGCTTCAAGTCGCCTGATCTCTGGCAGGAAGTGCGGCTCGATATCGACCCCTCCGTCGACCCTGATGTTATTGGAACGATAACGGACATGAGCGCAGTGGACTCGAAATCCATGGATGCGGTCTTTTCGGCCCACAACATCGAGCATGTATATCCATTTGAAGTGCGGCTGGCGCTTGGCGAGTTTTATCGAGTGCTTGCTGCGGACGGATTCTTAGTCGTCACTTGTCCGGACCTGAAGGCTGTCTGCAAGGCCCTGAATGACATTGAGCTCACGGATGTTTTGTACTCTTCCACTGCGGGGCCGATCCGGCCGCTGGACGTCTTTTACGGGCACCAGGCCAGTGTTGAGGCTGGGAATCACTTCATGGCGCATAAAGGCGGTTTTTCAGAGAAAACGCTGCGGGGAGCGCTTGGCGAAGCAGGCTTTGAGGCATCTACTTGCCGATCCACAGGCTTTGCACTATGGGCTATCGCCTCAAAAAACCCACGGGCGGAAGAAGATCTGCAAGCCATGGCTGAGAAATATTTCCCGCGCTGAGACTAACTCAGAGGGCGTTACTCACAGGATGTAGCGGCTTAGATCGACGTCCTTGGCTAGACCTTCAAGCCTTTCCCTGACCTTTGCGCCGTCGAAGACGATCTTAATTCTTGGCAGATCTGGCGCATCAAACAGCACGTCTTCAAGGAGCCGTTCCATGACGGTATGCAAACGCCTGGCACCGATGTTTTCCGTCTTGGAGTTGACTTCAGCGGCCAATCTGGCGATCTCATCCACGGCATCATCGGTGAATTCGATATTGACCCCTTCGGTCTCCAGTAAGCGCACATACTGCCTGGTAAGGGCGTTCTTGGGTTCCTTCAAGATCCTTCTGAAGTCGTCTTCCGTCAGGCTTTCGAGCTCGACCCGGATTGGCAGGCGCCCTTGAAGCTCAGGAATCAGGTCACTTGGCTTTGCGGTGTGAAACGCTCCGGCTGCGATGAAGAGAATGTGGTCTGTTCGCACGGGACCGAATTTTGTTGCCACCGTTGAGCCTTCGAAAATGGGAAGCAGATCGCGCTGCACGCCTTCTCGCGAAACGTCGGGTCCGGCCCCGCCACTCTTGCCTGCGACTTTGTCTAGCTCGTCCAGGAATATAATCCCTGTCTGCTCGGCTCTCTGTACGGCATCTCGTTTCACCGCCGATTGATCGATCATCTTGCGGGCTTCATCGGCGATCAAGACTTCTCTCGCCTCAGCGACAGATACGCGTCGGTTGGAGCGTCGCGAAGGGAAGGGGCTTCCGGTTTGGTTCGTATCCAATCCCATCTCTTCCATGCCTTGCGGAGTGAAGACCTGGACAAAAGGGTTGGACGTCTCCTCAACCTCAATTTCGACCACTTGATCGTCCAGCTTGCCCGATGCAAGGTCCTTGGCAATCTTTCGTCGTCGGGCCAGGCGCTTGCGGATGTCTTCGGCCGCTTCGGTATCGATGTCTTCGTCGATGTAAGTGTCGTCGACTTTCCCGAAGATCTCGAACGCCTGACGCATCAGCGGATTGTTGAACTGCGCCGCAGTGGCTACCCTTCGCTTTCGCCTCGGGCGTTCCTCGTCGATCATGTCGATAATCCTGGCGATTGCCAACTCTTCCGCCTGCTCCCTGACTTCATCGACGCGCTCTTTTTCGACGAGCCTCACGGCTACTCCCGCCAGGTCACGAATCATGGATTCGACATCGCGGCCCACGTAGCCGACTTCCGTGAACTTAGTTGCCTCCACTTTGAGAAATGGGGCGCGGGCCAATTTTGCAAGGCGCCGAGCGATTTCCGTCTTTCCCACTCCGGTTGGGCCGATCATTAGGATGTTCTTCGGGAGGATGTCATCTCGTTCCGCTGCCGGAAGTTGTTGCCTTCGATAACGGTTTCGCAAGGCTACTGCCACTGCCCGTTTTGCCGCCGCCTGGCCAACGATGTAGCGGTCCAGTTCGGTTACGATTTGCCTTGGTGTGAAGTCTTCTATCGGTACCGGCATCTATGGAGACGATACCTAGTTGGGGGAGCCGCAATACCGTGTTGAGGCGTTGCGGCTAGACGATGGTTTTTCGCTGATCGGCGATCTGGTTGGCGGCTTCGTTGATCATTGCGGCTGCTCGCTTCGCCTCGTCGGTTGTCGTAGAATCGCTAAACGTGAAGCGGAGGCCTTTTCGAGCTTGCTGGGGTGCGTAGCCACATGCGATAAGCACATGGCTGGGTTCAAGGCTTCCTGATGAACATGCTGCGCCACTGCTTGCGCTCAGACCCATTCGATCCAGCAGAATCAGCATCGTCTCGGCTTCGATGCCCTCCATCCTCAAGTGGGCATGCCCCGGCAAGAGGTCAAGCCTGTCAGACACTGTTTCGACGAACAGCCGGCGATCGATTGCCCCGATGAACGCGTCCCTGGCTGCCCTTCGCTTTTCCGACCGGGGTGCTAAGCCACCCTTGACCACGGAATCGACGGCGGAAGCGAACCCAACAATGCCCGCGACGTTTTCGGTACCAGGCCTCATTTCTCGTTCCTGACCACCACCGCAGATGAAGGGCTTGAGCTTGACGCCTGCGCGGATATAGAGGGCGCCAACTCCTTTCGGACCGCCGATTTTGTGCGCTGAAACGCTTACGAGGTCGGCGAGGATTTTCTCAGGTGTCCATTGCCAGCCCAGGAAGGTTTGAACCGCGTCGCAGTGGTAGAGAGCGCCAGCGGCGCGAGCTCGGCGGCCGATTTCCATCGCCGGTTGCAAAGTCCCCAGCTCGTTGTTCGCGTGCATGAAGCTGACGAGCAGCACATCAGGCCCGAGCAGATATTCCAGTTCGTCCATGCGGATGCGCGCAATATTATCGACCTTGAGGTACTGAACTTGGTAGCCCATCTTCTCAAGGATCGGCTGAGTGCTGAGCACGCAGTGGTGTTCCGCTGCTCCCATAAGAATTCTCTTGCGTCGATGGTCTTGGTTTCCTAGCGCCGCACCAACGATAGCTAGGTTCGCTGCCTCCGTGCCGCCCGAGGTAAAGATCACCTCTGCGAACATGGAACCCAAGGCCGAACTGACCTTTTCCCTCGCCGCATCAATAGCCGCCTTCGCTTTTCTGCCTTCGGCGTAAAGGCTTGATGGATTGCCGCAGAATTCGTCTAGCCATGGGGCCATGGCCACGAGGGCTGCTGGCGCAAGAGGCGTGGTGGCCGCATAGTCAAGGTAAATCCGCGAAGTGCTTTCCATTAATTCAATTTCCTGAAGGCGTCTCTGGGCAAGAAGGTGGCGACGTATCTTAGGGCACTCTTGAGGCGGAGGGGGTCTTCTGCCAGCGACATTGCGTAGGCCCTGCGCCCCTCGCGAGCCTTTCCGTTCAACGTGAGGACGGTACCCAACGCTGCGTAATTATGGGCCTTGGCCTGCTTGACCGGTTTCTCGTCGAACTGCTCGTTATACCGTTCCAATCTGGGGGCTAGCCACTTTCTCAGCATCTCGTCATCGTGCCAAATGCGGTCGAGCTTATGGCTGGCATTGGTTCCGTGAACGCGGTAATAGGTCAGGATCTCTTTCACGAAACCGACATGCCATTTCTCGGCAATTCGAATCCACATCTCCCAGTCGCCAGAGCCGAAATAGGCTTCGTTGAACGTGCCAATTGAATCGAAACATGTCTTTCGCACAAGGGCGGCGCTGGCAATGATCTTGTTTTGGTAAACAAGGGCAAGGGAGACGTCTCCTGACTTTGTACGAGGGAACTCAAAACCAAGGGGAGACCCTTTAAGCTTTTTGTCGTCGCCATCAATGAAGCCGCCGTCCGTGTGCACCAATCCAACTTGGGGCATGGAATCCATGAGCTTGAGCTGGCTTTCCAGCTTCTTTGGCGCCCATAGGTCGTCGTCGTTGAGGATGGCAACGAACTCACCCTTGGCTTGATTCAAGGCGACGTTGAGGCTTGCGTAAGTGCCCAGGTTATTCTCGTTGAAAATGAGAATCGCGCCCTCGGCATGCTCGGTTAACCATTCGCGAGTACCGTCTGTCGAACCGTCGTCGATGGCGATGATTTCGTAGTCTTTGAAAGTCTGCGAAAGGATGCCTTCGTAGCACGCAGGCAGAAACCTTATGTGGTTAAAGCAGGTGAGCAGGATGGAGACGCGCGCCATTTCTGCTAAGAGTTTAACCGGAGAATGCTTTAGATCTTCGCTGGCTCCCGCATGACGCTCCTGAACGCCTCGACGAAGGCATGGTTTTCTGCTTCGGTTCCAACCGTGATTCGCAAGTAAGTCGGCGTGCCAAAGATATCGCCTGGTCTAACGATGATGCCTTTGCGAAGCAGCGCGTCGAAGACCGGGCGCGCTTGGCGGTGGATGTCGGCGAAGACGAAGTTGGTATGGCTTGGCGGCACGGTTGCGCCCTCCTCTTGAAGGCCCTTGACCAAGATGTCGAGGCCTTTGGCGTTATTTGCCATCGTGCGACGGACGTGATCATCGTCCGCAAGTGCGGCGACGCCCGCTAACTGAGCGAGGTTGTTGACATTGAAAGTTAGGCGGGCGCGATTAATCGGATCTTCGATCCATGAAGGAACGAAGCCGTAACCGACACGAAGCCCAGCGAGACCGTAGGCTTTGCTAAACGTCCTCAGACCGACCACGTTTCGGCCCGCAAGGATGTACGGGATGCTGGAAAGGTAGTCGGGGGCTTGG
Source organism: Fimbriimonadales bacterium (assembly GCA_038328815.1). Lineage (GTDB taxonomy): Bacteria > Armatimonadota > Fimbriimonadia > Fimbriimonadales > Fimbriimonadaceae > JBBQMJ01. Next base: position 6,942 of record JBBQMJ010000114.1, read on the forward strand.
CAGGCGAACTCATAGTAAGCCTCGTCCAGGATGACCGTGACGCTATCCGGGACGTCGGCCATGAAAGCGTCGAACTCCGTCTTGGTCACGATCGTGCCCGTCGGGTTGTTCGGGTTGGCGATGAAAATGAGCTTTGTGTTCGACGTTACCGCGGCAGCCATCGCCTTCAAGTCGTGTCTTAGGCCATTGTTCAGAGGAACATTGACGATTTTGCAATCGGCCAACCTTGCCACGGCCTCGTATCGGGAAAACGAAGGGGTTGCGGCGATAACTTCATCTGTCGGGTTGCCGAGGAAGATCAGGCCGATGTTCTGAATAATCTCGTCGCTGCCGTTGCCCAGGACGATGCTGTAAGCCGGCACTCCAAATCGTTTTGAGATCGCATGTTTGAGACCGTATCCTGCGCCATCCGGGTAGAGGTTTAAGTCAGCCACTGCGCCGCGAATGGCTTCCATGGCCCTGGGAGATGGACCCATGGGGTTCTCGTTGCTGGCAAGCTTGATGACGGTTTCCAGACCAAGCTCCCGCTTAACCTCTTCAATCGGCTTGCCCGGCGAATAGGGCACCATATTCAGAACATTGGGGCGCACTGGCGTGTGCATGAAGCCATTGTGACAGACAGGAGGAAGTGCTCATTCGTGTGACGAAATCGTCAGACAAGTATGAGAACCAAAGCCGCTTTCCTGTCCCCTGTGGTTTTGATCTGCCTGTCCTCTTGCACTCAGGCGACGGATCCATCGAAATTCCTTAGAACGGCAAGCACCGAAGTCCAGTTCAAAGCCGAAGACGGTACAAAGGGTTTTGGTGATCTTTATAAAGGGCCGGTCGGCACTAAGAGCGTTGTGTTGATGTTTCACCAAGCGGGATCAAGCGCGGGAGAGTATTTGGCGATAGCTCCGCGTGTGTCCAAGTTGGGGTTTGACTGTCTTGCCATCGATCAGCGGTCGGGCGGCGTGATGTTCGGCTTGAATTGGTCGATCAAAGAGCATCCGGGTCCGCAAACTTATGAAGGGGCCTACCTGGATGTGGAAGGCGCGCTTGATTGGGCGAAGACGCAGGGCTATTCCAAGATTATCGTTTGGGGGAGCAGTTATAGCGCATCGTTAGCTCTTCGGCTTGTGGCTGAGCATCCTGAGATAAGGGGTGTGCTGTCGTTTTCGCCGGGGGAGTATTTCGATCAGAAGGATGTTGTGGCTCGCTGGGCGGCGCTCGACCGAATTCCGACCCTGATGGCCTTTACCGAGGACGAAGCTGGTAGCGGTGGCCAGGAGTTGTTCAAAAAATTATTGCCATCATCGAAGAACGTCATCATCTCATTTCCGGGCGGCGTACATGGCAGTTCGACTCTGCTGGCGCACCACAGCGGGACCGAGCAATATTGGATGTCGGTTGAAGCGTTCTTAGTTGGATTGCGCTAGAAGCGCAGGACTTGGGCGAAGGTGAAGGTGCTCCGCGTGGAACCGACGCCGTCATGATCCAAAAAGGCTGGGATGCTTGATCCGTCTTTCCTCGCCTCAAACCGCCAGAACATGGTGCGCGAGATTGGGATGTCGAGTGTTTCGGTGGCAGACGTGTAATTGGTTGGGACACCGGTTCGGAGCCCGTCACGGTCTTCAAAACGTTCGGCGCGGAACGAGAGCTGCATACCCTTTGGCAGCTTGAATGCTGCGTAGCCCGCGAATCCTCTCCATACGCCCGGCACCCCGCCCGTTTCTCCCGTTGCGGAGATGCTGTCCAAGGCAAGTTTGATCTTTGACGTTGGGCGGTAAACCGCCACGTACTCTGTCAAATTGATCTTCTGCGAACCGGGCATCAGGAAGCCTGCGCCGCCATAGATTCCATCGGGGTTAGGGTTATCCGAAGCCTCAAGCCCCGAATACGTGTTGAATGCAAGTTCAAGATTCCTGATTCCAGAGAAGCCCAGGTGTGCTCCGCCGGATTTCTGGTCGTTGGAGTCCTTGACTTCGTTCCAGCCATTGACCGCATAAAGTTTTATGTTAAGGGTGGGCGAAATCTGATATCCGGCGGCAACACCAAAGTGGTAGCGAGGCTGGCCGAAGGTGTAGAGGAAGGAGCGGCTGTAGTTGTCTTGAATCGTGCTGTCGGCGCCTTCGTATCCGATCCATGTGTCGAACTTGCCTACATCAACGGAGAACTTGCCCGGCTTGTAGGCGAGAAAGGCTTGCCTGTACAGTTT
>JBBQMJ010000115.1:0-9077 GCA_038328815.1 Fimbriimonadales bacterium
AAAGGCTCTTCGGAAACTTAAGTATCTGACGCTCTCGGAAACGATGGTGACTGACGACGGGCTCAGAGAATTAAAGGAAATCCCTAGTCTTTCCAGACTCTATCTTGGCGACACCAAAATATCCGACGCAGGGATTAAAGAGCTGCGATTTCTCCAAGGCCTGGAGTGGCTTACGCTGAGCCGTACGAAAATAACAGATGATGGCTTAAAGGATTTAATAGAGCTGAAACATCTATTATATTTGGATCTCACGGGCACGAAGATGACAGGGCATGGCCTTCAGGAACTCAAGAAGCTCGGGCTCTTGATTCTCAGAGACACTCCAGCAACGGATGCAGTATTGAAGGATCTGGCAGAGCTGGAGAGTCTCACAATTTTGGATCTCACAGGCACGAAGGTGACAGACGAAGGAATGAAGGCTCTGAAAGAGATACCGCTATCCCATTTGTTACTTGGGAAAACGAAAATCACCGACATCGGTATGAAGCAATTCACAGATCTTGTTTGGCTTCATAGCCTGGATCTGACGGGAACGAACGTAACAGATGATGGAATGAAGAATCTGGCGGAACTCAGTCTCCTGGAGAGAATACACCTATCTGGAACGAAAGTAACGGACGAGGGGCTAAAGAATTTCGCGGGCTTAAAGAATCTCTTCGAATTGGACCTTTCCAGGACAAAGGTTACCGGCCGCGGGCTTAAGGAAGTCAAGGCGCTAGGGATTTTGAATCTCGCTGATACGCTAGCCACGGATACCGTGATAAAGGATCTCGCGGGCCTGAAGAATCTTCAGATTGTAGATCTTTCCCGGACAAAAGTAACGGACGATGGATTGAGGAGTCTTGCGAGTGTTGAATATCTTAGTGGGTTGAACCTTACCGGAACTGAAGTAACGGATGCGGGCCTGAAAGTTCTTGTCAGTGTGAAGGACTTCCGGTTTTTGGGGCTTACCGGGACCAAGGTGACTGACGAGGGAATAAAAGCAATTCAAAAAGCCTTTCCCGATTTGAAGATTGAGAGACGCCGGCCGTGATCGAGAGGAGATTTTCATGCGTGTTTGAGTGTTGTCACGGCCTCTTTGCTGCAAAAGGGAATCCCAATTCATCGAAAGGAGGATAGGTCCGAGGCAAGCGAAGGATCTTTACGATTCCGATGAGGAATAAGCGCGAACTTAATGAGATGTCTCAATCATTGTCGCCGAAGACAGCACTGCTTGTACTTCTGGTTACTGCCGCAGGGGCAAGGAGAGTTTCTCATGCTGCGAGGCTTCAGTTTGGAGAATCGGGCTTGGTTGTTGCCGTTTCGCCCCTCTATAGTTGGATACTCTTTAAAGTTCGTTTCAAATCGCTCGATTTGCTTGAGGAGACCAAGCTTATCACGCCATTCCTGGGCCTCGACCTGCGCCTCAGCAGTCCAGCTCTTCATGTCGAAGCAAAAGGCTTCTTCCCTCGTGCCTGCCCCTGAACCAGGATCCGTCGCATAGCCTACTATGTCCTGAGCGTCCGGGAATTCTAGTTTGGTAACCATGCATAACAGCTCAAGCAAGTTCCGTCGGCCGAGCTGGCATTTCTCAGGGGACTCGTTTTCAGGCCCACTGAAAAGTAGGAAAACGTAGAACGGGTCACCCGGACGGGATGGTAGGCACACGCGGGTCGCCCGGAATAGGGGAAGATTTGGCGGTGTCTTTTGAATAAGGCCGACGACTGCTTCGGCAAGCATACGTCGACGAAGCCTTGGCTCTCTCGCCATCATCCGAACGCTTTTCTCTTGGTTGCTGACCGTACTGTGTTCGTTACTATGTCCGGTTCCCGCCAAGATGTGGCCGGCAAAACGCTCGCTCATCCGATCCCACAGGTAGCTTACCTTATCCGCTTCCAGCTGTGCAAGCCTACCAGGGCTACTCTCGAACTCTGTCCACAAGCCTTCATCAATGCTTATGCCTTGGAAGTTAGCGGGAATTACGAAATCGTGCTCTTTCTGCGCGTTTAGTTTCTTCAAGTAGAAGGCTAAGAGGTCATCCTCTCCAGAGGCCCAGACTAGCCGTCCGCTCTCGATCTATTGCTCCTTCTTATCAAGGTAGTTAGTGAAATCGGTGATCGTATCTAATGTCCCCAGTACAACCTCGAGCGAAGTGTCGTCTAAGACGTGCACGTACCCCCGAGACGGATCGAGCTGTCCTATAGAAAATGGTTGGACATCAGACCCATCATAATGTTGCGACCCGATAATGTCAGGGACGATCATAAGGCTGCCGCTACCCCCTACCAACTCTTGGCATCGTCGTGAGGCGTCGTGAGCCACGACAATGCGGTGGAAGCGCATTGAAGATGGCTTGGGCATGTCGAGTGGGAAGGGTTGCGTACATGATCGATCGAGAAACAGGCGATTAGGGTGGTCCTTAATCCAACGCTCGGCGCCCCAGACCTGTTTAGCCGACTCCAACACAGCGCGACGGAACCAACGACTCCAATCAAGGGTCAAATTCCCGCTTTGAGGGAACTGGCAGTCCTTGTCAGAGAAGATAATGACATGCTGTTCGAATACGACAAGAAGATCGCAGACCTCTTTACCTTCCTTGGAGTTGATGGTCTGGCCTTGGTCACGGTATATACCCGGATAGCTCCAAAGCGATAGAAAGGTTCGATCGCAAAGATGCTTCAAGTAACGTTCTGCTCCCGTTACTCCATCTTGACGGCTGAATCCAGAACCGGTGTTGAGATCGCGAGTGCCGCTCATAGGTGTCTCTTCCATTTCTCCAACATTCGAGCATATCTTATGCCTACATTTGCGTACAGGTCAGGCTGGAATTTCCCTTGAGACAATGTCGCATTGCAGTGTTTGAGAGTCGAAGTCTAGGAGGCATATGGAAGAAACGAGATGTATGTCAGTGCCGAATCAGCGAAAGTCGACTGAACCACGAATCCTTTTCGCGATCCGCACCTTCAATCTAAATCGCATACACTTCGGTTGCCCTCTCGGGTAGTCTACGGTCCGTGTCTTCGCCCGTTTCGGTGCCCTGAAATACGCGCTGCCGTAGGCTTACCTCGCGAACGCCCTGCGGACTCCGGCCACGGACGGTCACCTTCTAGGATGCACGACGCCTGATCGGAGGGCTCGACACGGTGTTCATTAAACAATGGATGCCTTTGGTGGAAGAGGTGTTGAACAAGGAAAAAACGACGAAATAATTGTATACGCAGACGCCCTCTAGGCGTCTGCGCTAGAAAAACCGCTAGTCGTGCAACGGGATCCGCAATAGACTTCCCCGGAGGAGGTCCTCGACCATGACTGGCTATGTTTGTCAGCGCTGTCCTCTCGCCTTCGAAGTCGGGTACTACGGCTATTGGGACCTGTCCGGCGGGTGTGTCAAGTACGTCTGCCGGCTCTGTGGGACGATGCACAAAATCGAACACCTGCAGAGGAAGCCGGACATGCTGTTTGCACTTTCTGGTCCAATCCGACGGATGGTAGATGTGTCATTCGAGACGCCGAACGGCGAGACACACTCATCGCAACACCTGCCGGTCATCGATGAATCGTGGCTGTTCGTTGGAACACTCCCCACTGCGGCCAAGTACCTGGAAGGCATGTTCATCCTTCCCATCCGCGCTCAAGCCGTGACGTTGGAGCATTTGGCCTGCGCCCACTGTGGCGGCATAGGGGGACTAGTGTCGAATGCGTGGCCATTGGCAGCCGACGGCTCATCGCCGATGTTCGGCGAGAGCTGTCCGGTCTGCAAGGAAGAGTTACAATGGGTCTACGTTGACACAATCAACTGAGCCTAGTCAGAATGCCGGCTCAGCGTCCCACCGAAGAGAGTTCAAGAGGGCAGGGGTGCGCCCCGCCCTCCGTCATTCCTTTCACGCCGCCGACCTCGCTCGCTTTCGCACGTTCTCCACCACCTCAAGCAACGCATTCACAATCCCCGCATCACCCACATCCTTGCGGCTCGTGACATCCACCTTGACCCCCTCAGCGGTGCGGAATGTCTCATTGGTACTACGGCGAGGGCGGGGGGCTTTGCCGCTGCTGGCGGCGGAGGCTTTCGCGGTCTCGACTGACTTCATCTGGCCGGACACGGCTTTGTCGGCTAGTTCACGTTGTTTCTTGGGGTCCTTGACCTTGGCCACCTGATAGGCGGTGGTTGGAGGCAACGAGCCGTCATCGACCCTCGCTTGTAACTCTGCCGGTAGCTTCAAGAGGGCTACGGCTCGGCTCACGGCTGCATTGCTGACATGGAGCTGAGACGATAGTTCCGTAGCGGTCCAGCCATTGAGGTCCATGAGCTGGCGGAAGGCTCGTGCCTGTTCCATTGGGGATAAATCTTCCCGCAATAGATTTTCGACCAATTGTTCGGAGCGAATCTCCTCTTCGCTCATGTCGCGGTCGATGAACAAGCAACTGATCTTGGGCAGGCCCGCGAGTTTGTGGGCGCGCCAGCGGCGCTCGCCGGCGATGATGATCCATTTCTGATGCTCGGCAGACCAACGGCAGCGAATCGGCTGCAGTTGGCCGCGGGCCTTGATGTCGTCGCTCAGGTTCTTCAGTTGTTCCGGGTCGAACTCCTTGCGCGGCTGCAATGGGTCGGGAATCACCTGATCGACTTCGATTTCGCCGGCGGAGCGATTGCGGGTGAAATTGATCGGCGGCGGGGCGACGGCATTGGCAGGAGTCACCGGGATAAGGGATTCACCTTCCCGAACGCCTATGGAGTCGGCCAGCCCGTTGCCCAGGCGTTGCCGCAGTGTATCGGCCTTGTTCATGGACATTACGCAGCCTCCTTCTTCTTTCGTGGTTGTCTCTTTGGTTTGGCTACTGGCGGCAGGACAAGGCCCGACCGCGCGGCGATCTCCTCTGCCAATTGCACGACGGCTTTGGATCCGGCGTCACTGGGCTTGTAGAGCGTGACTGGAGTTTTCGCCGCGACGGCTTCTTTGAATACTGTGGACTGTGGCAACGAGACGGTGAACACCAGGTCGCCGTAGGCCTCGCGAATCGCCTGTTCGTAGGCGATGTGGATGCCGAGCCGTTTTTGAACCATCGTCAGGAGCAGACCCAACCAACGCAACTTTGGGTTGCGGGCGATCTGCACTTCCTCGACAAATCGGCGCACATGCACCAATCCTTGGGCTCCATAATCCTCGGCCAGCACCGGCGTGAACACGAAATCCGAAGCCGCCAGCGCCGCCCAGGTGAGTAGCTGGAGATTCGGCGGCGTGTCGATCAACACCAGGTCGAATTGATCCTTCACTTCGAGTACGAACTGTGCCAAACACGATTCAAGCCAACCCTGTTGGGACGGCCTTGAATGGTTGATGTCGGTCAGCCCGCCACTGGCCGGAATGATCGAAATGTTCTCGATGGTGGTCGGATGAATGATCCGCTCCGGCGTCGGATTGAAACGGTCGTCGAACAGGGCCGTGACCGCCCGATCGTCCGGCAAGCGCTCAAATTCCTGGGGCGTAAACACGCTCTGCGTCAGGCTGCCCTGCGGGTCACAATCGACCCAGAGCACACGCAGGCCCCGTGCCGAGAACGCGGCCCCGAGGTGGAAAATAGAGCTGGTCTTGGCACAGCCTCCTTTCCTGTTCGAGCTGGTCAGAACCATCGGGTTCGGCATGGTGATCTCCTCGGCGAATAGGAACAATGGCCTCAGCCAATAAATGGAAACGGCTGTAAAGCCTTAACTGAAAATGAGTTATAATAATTTTTCAGAATGAAAAATGAGGGTGGCTTGAAGGAGCGCGGACGGACCGCGCGGCAGAGCAGGGCGGAGGGCGACCAGAGGTTTGTCCATCATGGTGATGTCCGTGGTGTATGGCTGCGCGGGCTCAGCCAAGAGTTACTATCGGCGGAATTCTTGGATCAAATGTGTGAAGAGGCGCGATTTTTCATAATGAAAAACGGTTTGAGTACGTAGGGTAAGGGATGGGGAAACTTTGACGTGGTGGGGGCTACTTTGGCCAGGATTTGGGGCAGGGGAGCGAACTCGCTACGGAACTAAGTAATCCAATTCCCGCGACGCTGACGCAATGAAAAGTGGGTAGTGGGCTAGTTGTGTGTTGAAGTGGCGGCACCATCCAGCCATTGCAGGTATCCGTATTTATCAACAGCGAGATGGTATGGAAGCCTGTTAGGCGTGTGGCACATCGCTTCGTTAAAGACCTCGACAAACCGATCGCGCTTTTTCCATTGCCGAAGGCACTCTGAGTGTGCGCAGGCATCATCGAGCATCGCATACCGCTGGGTTGTAATTCCTACGGACGGAAAAGAGAAGATAGCTCGCTCATCGGTTCCGACGACGTTATTACAAATCGGACACGGCATTTCAGGATCGTGGAGCGCCATAGATGCCTTAAATTGGTGAGTGAGTATAAACATCAACACTAAACCAGTCTACTACCGAAAAGTGGAATGAAGAATCAAACCGGACCATAGCGTGTGATTCCGGGAATACGATCAAAATCGGCGTCGTTGCTGGCGAGGTGGGTTAGGCCGTGATTGAGCATCAGTGCAAGAATAAGGGCATCGCCGCTGAGGAGTCCATGTTGGCGGCTCAGGTCGCCGGCAAGCAAGACATCGTCAGCTTTAACGGGCAAGACATGAACACCAATGCGTATGATTTCGTCGAGGGCATGGCGCGACCTTACGAGTTTCTGAATTTCGGTGGGTTGACTGCGAAGGCGGCGTCCGATCGCAGTGTAAGGCCAGCCAAATAGCTGGCATGCTTCAATCGTCATTGTCCGATGGGCAATGTCAATGAAAACATGGGCAGAGATGAAGCCAACCAAGTCACCGCTTTCGATACGTTTAAGCAGTGCTTTGCTTGCAGTCCCAAACGCGGGATCGGCACCAAATTCATAGACGACGACGTTGGCATCGAGGAAGACGGAATCGCCCGAGGTCAGGTTGGCGAAGTTCATTGCGACTCCAAAATCCCGAATTCGTCATCTTCCGCGATTTTGCGAAGGACTTCAGGATCCCCGGTCCAGCCGAGCAATCCATACGACCGCTCGACAACACTCGCATACTGCTCAACCTTGACCTTAACCCGCTCTTTCTCTTTGAGCGGCAACGGCGCATCTAGCTTGAGGACGCCGTTTTCGTAGGTTGCTTCAACTTCCAATGACATGGCCAATCCTCCGGATACGTTTGAGATGATATTGGTAGCGCTCATGGATATTCTGATGGATAGAGTTCGTCGTCACCTTCGGCAATCTTGCGAAGCACTTCAGGATCGCCGGTCCACTTGAGCGCCTCTGGCCGCTGCCAGATACGATTAGTATGCGGCCAGACGGAGACCGTCACTCGTTCATGTTCCTGGAGCGGCAAAGGCGTGTCCAGCTTGAGCACGCCATTTTCGTAGGTTGCTTCAACTTCCAATGACATGGCTTGACCTCCCGGCCCGAACGGGGACAATCTTCAGCACCGATTATACTGCGTAACACGCTCGCAAGAAACGGCGAAGGCGTGTTAGGCTCAATGATCTCGCAACGGCCTTGACGACCTGTTCGGGGGAACGATTGACGCCTAAACAAGGGAGGTTGTTCTAATGGCCAAGAAAAAAGTGCCCGCCGCCGTGACGCCGGGCCCCGGATTATAGCGGGCTGCTGGGCGATGTCGTCACCCTCCTGGAAATGGCCCGCCGCGCGACCGCTCGTGCCGTGAACTCGATTATGACCGCGACGTATTGGGAAATCGGCCGGCGGATCGTGGAAGTAGAACAATCTGGTGCGGCGCAGGCGGAGTATGGAGACGAGTTGATTCAACTACTGGGCGCCGACCTTACGGCCCGCTTCGGTCGAGGATTCTCGTCGCAAAACATTTATCGAATGCGGAGCTTCTATGTCGCTTTCAAGAATTTCTCGACACTGTCGAGAAAATTCGATTCGCCGATTTCGCCCACCCTCCCGGCGGAATCTGCCAACTCAATTCGCCAGACACCGTCTGTTGAATCTGTCATCGAAAAAAAGCAGACACCGTCTGCGCAGTTTTCGGAGGGGATTTCTCAGACACCACCTGAGAAATTCTCGACACTGTCGAGAAAATTGCAAGTCGATACGCATGTGGACGTTACGTCCCTTTCAACCATCGCCGCCTGCTTCCCCTTGCCCTGGTCTCATTACGTCAAACTGCTCGCCGTTCAGGACCAGAGCGCTCGGCAGTTCTACGAGCAAGAAGCCCTGCGCGGCGGCTGGTCGGTTCGACAGCTCGACCGGCAAATCGCTAGCCAATTTTATCAGCGGACCCTGCTCTCGAAAAGCAAGGTGGCCATGCTGCGCAAAGGAAGCGAGCCACGTCCGGAGGACCTGATTACCGCCGACGAGGAAATAAAAGACCCCCTGGTATTGGAGTTTCTCGACCTCAAGGATGAATATTCGGAACACGACTTGGAAGAGGCGCTGATTCACAAGCTTGAAGCCTTTCTGCTCGAGCTCGGCGGCGATTTCACCTTTGTCGGGCGCCAGAAGCGGTTGCGGGTTGGTGATGAATGGTATCGAATCGACCTCATGTTCTTTCATCGCCGCTTGCGGTGTCTGGTGGTCATCGACCTCAAGATCGGCAAATTCACACACGCTGACGCCGGACAGATGCACCTGTATCTGAACTACGCCAAAGAGCATTGGACGCACGAGGGTGAGAATCCTCCTGTGGGCTTGATTCTATGTGCCCAGAAGAATGAGGCAGTCGCCCATTACTCATTGGAAGGCCTGCCGAACAAAGTTATGGCGCGGGAATATCGGTTAGCCCTACCCGATGAGGCATTGCTGGCCGCTGAGCTTACGAAGACACAAAGAGCGCTTGAACAGACCGAGCGCTCGAAGACCAACAGCCGCAAGTAGATTGGTTTCTCCCTATCGCTTCGCCGGCTCCTTCCGACATGCCGCGAGCGACATCAGCGCGAACGCGGTTCCATACGGTTTGTGGTAGTTGTAAAACGGATAGTCCCACCAGGAGCCGTCTGCTTCTTGGAGGTCGAGCAGGATGGTGGCGAGGTGGTCCTGGTAGAAAGCACGGTCGGCCTCGGGGAGCAGGGGAATGGTCATGGCGGCGTAGTAATGGCCGAAATAGTAGAA
>JBBQMJ010000116.1:0-9027 GCA_038328815.1 Fimbriimonadales bacterium
CTTCTTGTAGAGCAGCAGGTAGCTGGTTTCTTCGAAGGAACCCTTTTCGGCAAGGTCGTGGACGTCTACGCCGCGATACTGGAGACTGCTTCTATCGCTATCGATCTCGCTGATCGTGCTGATGCCGGCGACAATGCCCTCAAGGCCAGGGCTGTAATTCGGGTGGCTGACTGTTGCGCTCATTAAATTCCTCTTTGAAACTGTTCGCGATTGGTTCTACGCGTCTCCCTTCTCGATCCTTGCGGCCCAATCCTGGTCTCTGGCGCTGTAGGCGTCGTACTCAATCAGGTCGTAGAGTTCTGCTCTTGTCCGCATCTTGTCCAGAAGACCTGCTTGGGTGCCCGTTGCAAGCAACTCCGCGTAAGCTCCGGAAACTGCCTTCAGGGCAACCCGAAAGGCGGTCATCGGGAAGATGACCAAATTGTACCCAAGCTCCCTGAACCGCTGAACCGGGATAATCGGTGTCTTGCCGAACTCTGTCATGTTCGCAAGCAACGGCACTTTCAGCGCTTTGCGGAAGGCTTCGAATTCTGCTTCGGAAGTCAGACCTTCGGGAAAGATCGCGTCTGCGCCGGCGGCTTCGTAGCGCCTTGCCCTTTCGATGGCTTTGTCGAGACCTTCAACGCCATAGGCATCGGTCCGGGCGATGATCAGGAAGGACGTATCTCTCTTGCTCTCAACGGCGGCTAAAACCTTCATCGCCATTTCCTTAGGTGACACCACCGCCTTCCCATCCAAGTGTCCGCAACGCTTCGGGCTGACTTGGTCTTCAAGGTGAATGCCAGCAAGGCCCGCACGTTCCATCTCGATCACCGTGCGTGACACGTTCATCGTCTCACCAAAGCCTGTGTCTGCGTCGGAAATGACGGGGATCGGCGCTATCTCACATACATTGGCGGCCACGGCGGCCATTTCGGTAAGGGTCACCAGGGCAACATCGGGAACACCAAACGTGGCGTTAGTTACTCCGGCGCCCGTGATATAAAGGCCCTTGGCCCCTGCCCGGTGGGCAGCTTTGGCGGTAATGCCGTTGAAGACGCCAGGAAGGACCACGCAGTCCTCCGCCATAAGGTCTCGCAGACGCTTACCAGGGGAAGTTATGGGTGCCGAGAGCATGCCATCCAGCGTACCTACTCGGAATGCTGGCCAATTTCGTGGTTGATCCGCGAAGGCAGGGCCGTGATCATCAGGAGTAGAAGTCCGAGGAAAAGCGGTCCATATGCGGCTACTTCGTAATCGGTCGCTACTGAAAGCAGGTTGCCCATTTTCCCAGTTGGCGTGAGCCCGCTTGCCAGCATGGTCAGCGGCTGGATACTGAGCATGATTAGGAGGAAGCCAAAGCTTGCCGCGATGATCTTGCCAAGGCGCCACTCCTTTCCGGGAGCGAACCAGTTGGTAAACCTTGGCGCGGTCACTAGGAGAAAGATGGCGAGAATGGCGTACACAGCAAGGGTAGGTCGAAGGTCAAGCGCGGCTCCACGGCCCGACGCGAACCGCAGCTTATAACCGTAGCTTGCCGCAAGCTCAATGGCGCGCAACGCACAAAACATCGCGAGGAGAATTGCCGCACCAGCACCGACTTGGATCGGGTTCTCGTGCGATTCAATGACCTCTTCGTGGGCGATTGCCAGATCACCTACAAGAATCTGATTCATATCCAGGACATCGTCCTTCGTCTTGGTTCGCAGAATCATTAGCACTTAGATGGTATTCCCATACCAATTGTCACGGCCCAGCGGGAATGCTGGTAAGAGATTTGGAATTTTGGATTGTGGAATTGCGGGATGCGTCAACCTCTAAGCGGAAGGTTCGGATCTCAATTCCGTTTCACCAATCCAAAATCCCCTTAGGTTCGTCCCTAAATTACATCTCGCTACGGCCCAGGTAGACGGGCGTATACTTAGACGATCCAATGAAGCTCGCGCATATCAGCGACACACATCTCGGCTATCGCGCCTACAACCGGTTCACGCCCCAAGGGTTCAACCAGCGCGAGCTCGATGTGATGCAGACCTTCAAGACTTGCCTGGACGCCATAGTCCAACGCGATCCCGACGTCATCATCCATAGCGGCGACCTCTTCCACGTTGTGCGCCCGAGCAACGCCACGATCATCGAGACTTTCAAGACGCTGAGCCGCATCCAAATTCAAAGGCAGGGAAGGCCATTCATTATCGTTGGCGGCAATCACGACACGCCACGAACCAGCGACAGCGGCAACATCCTCAAGCTCTTCGATGGAATTCCTGGCATGCACATTCATCCTGCGGATGCGGCGGCATTCGCGATCGACGATTTAGACCTGGAAGTCCTCTGTGTTCCAAATCAAAGCCTTGCCCAACGTGAATCCATTGATTGGGTGCCACAGCTCGGGAAGAAGCACAGCTTGCTGTCGGTCCACGGAATCGCCACGCAGGCCATGCTTCCCACGCAGTCCGATTTCGATGTTGACGACACCAAGCACAATCTGTGGACCTACGTCGCCCTTGGCGATTTCCACAAATTCCAACAGTACGGCAAGAACGTCTGCTACGCCGGTTCAACGGATTTCACTTCCAGCAATATCTGGGAAGAGACTGGGACGCCAAAGGGCTGGGTCTACTTCGATTCGCAAGTCGGCGCCATTGAGTTTCAGGAGGTTCACACCCGCACGGTCATCGACCTCCCAACGCTAGATGGCGACGGGCTTACCTCTGAAGGACTGAGCGAAAAGCTGGTGGTAGGCGCGAAGTGGAATGACGAACTGCCTATCGTGAGGCAACTGGTGCGGAATGTTCGCCCTGAGGTCCGGGCAAAGATCAGCTTGGACGCCGTTCGAAGTATTCAGGCTAGGGCTCTGGACTACCGCCTGCAGACCTTTGCCCCACACTCCTATTCAGTTGGCATGACTGAAGACGGGCGCGCTCGCACACTTGAAATGAGCTGGACCGAGCATGTCGATTCCGTCACGCTTGGCGCTGGCATTGGGCGAGATGAACTAAAGGCGCTTGGACTTAACCTACTGCAGGAGGTGAAAGAGCTTGAAACTGCTCCGGTTGAAGCTTGAAAACTTCCGGCAACACCGGGATTCGAATATCGAGTTTCGCGATGGCATGACCGCTGTCGTCGGCGCCAACGGCACTGGCAAGACCACGCTGCTCGAGGCCATAACATTCGCACTTTACGGCGAGCAGCGCGACAATCTCGACAACATCAAGTTCTATTGGAGCGAGGGGAAGCGCTACTCAGTCACCCTTCGATTCGAATTTGGCGGCAGCATCTTCGAGGTCACCCGTTCGCACGTCGACGCCTCTCTTTGCGAGATCACGGAGAATGGTTCGGTCACCTACGCGAGCAGTAAGACCGACGTGAAGAAGGCTTGTGAACGGTTGCTGGGACTCAACTATGAGCAGTTCATCAACTCCTTCTGCGCTGAGCAAAAGAACCTTGGTTTCTTGAACTTCAAGACGAGCACGGCGCAGCAGGACGAAGTTGCTCGAATGCTTGGCTTTGACCGGCTGAAAGATGCCGAGGAGCTAGCCCGAAATCGTCGACGGGCCTTTGAAAGCGAGATCAAGGGTGGGCGTTCCATGCTGGGCGATCCAATTGAGTTGGAGACTCAGAAATCAGAGGCGAAGAAGTCTCTTGACGAGGTTACGGAAAAGATCCGCCTGTCGCAAATCGCTAGAGCCGAGATTCTGAGGCAGATTCCAGAAGCCCAAATAGCCAGGGAAAGATCGGAAACGTTTATTCAGTTAACCGGCGAGATGCGGGCCATTGAGGCGAAAGCGGAGGGTCTCAAGACGGCTCTGAAGCATGCCGAAGAGGCTTTTGCTATCGCGCAGAAAGATTCCCTTGAGCGGGAGACGTTGGAAGGCGCCGAGAAGGAATTTCAGGAATTCGAGAAGCAACTCGGCGAAAGCGAGAAGCTGAGGGAATCCGGCCGCCAGCGCGAGGCGCTGCTTCAGCAAAAGGAGACGCTGGAAAAGGAGGTCGCCCGGCTGACCGAGAAGGCGGCTGAAACCAAGGCGCCAGACCTCGCACGAGTTGAAGCAGCCCTAACCAACGCCACGCGCGGCGAGACAAAGGGCCGCTCGGATGTCGCTCTGCAAGAGCAGCTCTGGAAGAAGCGGCAGATGGAGACGCTTGGCCCCTGGAAGCAAGCCATTGCGCGAGCCGAGCAGCTTCAGAAGGACCTGAATAAGGCAGAAGTCATGGTCGGCAAGGGCATATGCCCCGAGTGCGGCCAGCCCGTTTCCGTCTCCATGAAAGCAGGGCTTGCCAAACGTCGAGCAGATTGGGAAGCTGCCGACGCCGAGCGCCTAAAACAAGAGAAGCTACACAACGAATTGGAAGGCAGGCCCGAAGCCCTTGTTACAGCTGGGAAAGCGTTGGAAGAAGCCGTGCTAGCCCATAAGGCGGCACAGGAAGCCAAACAGCAGGCAGCTCTTGATTCGCGGGCGCTGGACGATATCAAGTCCGAGCTGATGCTGAAAGACAGGGCCATGAGGGAGTTAGTTGCAGGCCTCGCTGTAATCCCATCAACCTATGACCAAGAGCGGCATGCCAGCCTCATCGAGAAACTGGCCTTACTAAAGCCGCAACACGAGCGATATCTTGCCCTCGCCGACTCGGTTACAAGGCTCCGAACAGTAGCTGAGCGAAAGGAATCGGCCCAGAGGGAGCTTGAATCCGAGAAGACCCGCTACGTTGATTTCAAGGCCCAACGGTCATCGACCGGATTCGTCGCCGACCCGGATGCCCAGGCTGCGATCCTCGCATACGAAAGACTGAGTTCAGACCTTAAAGTCCACGATGCAGCACTGGAGAGCAACGAACTCGCGCGCTCCCAAGCAGCCACGCGGTTGGCCGAAGCCGAGAAGCGACTGGAGGAACGTGCGCAACGCGAAAAGGAGTTGAAGGAGCTTGAGAAGTTGGAAGCTCTGCATGATGCAGCGCAACGCGAGCTCAAGACTTTGCGGGAAGAGCTCAACCGAACGATAAAACCTGATCTCATCGCGAGGGCTTCGGAGAACTTGAGCATTCTCACCAACGGCCGCTACCCCCTCCTTGACCTCGACAAGAATTTCAAGCCGATCCTGCTCGATGACAATGTCGAGAAGCACGTGATCTCCGGCGGCGAAGAGGACGTGGTTGCACTGTCTCTTCGACTAGCGCTCAGCGAGTTGATCCAAGAAATGAGCGGGCATCCCATGTCGCTGCTGATCCTAGATGAGGTGTTCGGCAGTCTGGATGCTGAGCGCCGGCAGAGCGTCCTAGAGCGGCTAATCGGCCTGAAAAACCGTTTCGCCCAAATCTTCATCATCAGCCACATAGAAGAGATCAACCAGATCGCTGACCAGTGCATCTACCTCACGCGGGATCCAGATACGAAAGCAACGATAGTCGCGGATGCAATGCCAGAGCAGATCGCCTTAGAGCTATAAGGGCGGAAGAGCCAATAGATGCCCGGCCGTCAGACCAAGTTGTTCCGAGGCCTGAAGGGCCGATATAAGATAGCCCAGGCCAACGGCCTGGTTAGCCCTGCGCCAGTTCCCCAGCCCTGTAGGGGCGCAATATATCTCGCGCTAATGCCCACACTAACCCACCGCAGGCTTCCTCTATTGCAGCCTCTTCGGACGCCGGAGCTCGGAGCCGACCTCGATTTGAAACCCCGCACTCCAAAATTAGGGCGCGACTTCATCCGCCAGGAGCTTGCCGGGTGGGATTTTCGCTACTTCCTCGGCACGCCAACAGGCCGATAGCTGCTGCTCGTTAACCTCTAGTAAGCCGGGCTCCTCGGCGCATTTATCAACGCGCAATGGGCAGCGGGGCCCAAAGGCGCAGCCTGGCGGAAGGTGCGCAAAATCAGGTGGACTGCCGCCGATTGCCTCTAGCCGCTTCATCCCCGCCCGCGGCAAAGCGTTTAGCAGAGCCCGGGTGTAAGGCATCGCTGGCCGACGCAGCACAACTTCGGCAGGCCCTTTCTCAACAATGCGCCCCGCATAGAACACGGCGACCCGCGAAGAAATGGAACCAATGGCGCCGATGTCGTGCGAGATCAGCATCACCGCGGTCCCCTCCGTTTCCTGAAGTTCGCGAATTAGCCTCAAAATTTGCGCCTGCAGGGTGACGTCCAAGGCGGTAGTAGGCTCATCGGCAATCAAAACTTTTGGTTTACACGCGAACGCCATGCCAATGACAACGCGCTGCCGCTGGCCGCCGCTCATTTGGTGCGGAAACTTGCGGGCGGAGCTTTCCGGCGCGGGCACTCCAACCTTTTCAAGCATCTCGACGGATTTGGCCCAGGCCTCCCGCCGACCCATATCTTGGTGAAGCATGAGCGCCTCGCCAATCTGGTCGCCGACTCGCATCATTGGGTTAAGACTTGTGAACGGATCCTGCATCACCAAGGCAATCTGCTCGCCCCGCACTTTGCGCATTTCGCGCTCCGGCAAGTTAGCAATCTCTCGTCCGTCGATCTTGATTGAACCCTGCAACTTGCCCGGTCGCTGCAGCATCCCCATGATCGCAAAGCCGGTCATGGACTTCCCGCAGCCCGATTCGCCCACAACGCCCAGCGTTTGGCCAGCTTCAAGATCAAAGCTCACGCCACGCAAAATGCGGACAGGTCCAAAGGAAACCTCAAGGTCGCGAACTTCAAGAACGGCCATGCAGGAAAACATTATGATCTCAACCAGCATTGGATGCCCAGTCCGTTCGGGCTTATCGGACCCCCAGACCCTGCTCGATCGCATCGAGTGAGTACCTAAGGGGTAAGTGGTCTTCCTAGCTAGTCCTAGGTCTTTATTCTTTATGCTATGCGTCTATTGAATAATATGACTGCGAAGGGCCAAATGGATACAATAAATAAAGAAACAGTTAAAGAAAATGCAGTTTCCGCGATGAATGCGATAAACGCAGGATCACCCCAAGGTCAGATGTATACTCCCACCATGTCTCAGAAAATCCGAGTGGTTGTCGCCGACGACGAGCCTTCCTACAGATCGGCCCTTCAGAAGACGCTCACTCTTATGGGTGAATGCGAATTACTGGCCGTCTGCAAGGACGGGCAAGAGGCACTGGATGTTTGCCTCTCCGATCCGCCCGACGTCCTTCTAACGGACATCAATATGCCGCGCATGACGGGCATTGAGGTGACAAAGAAGCTCCACCAGAAGGAAAAGATGATCCAGGTCGTGATCCTCACGATTCGGGAAGATGACGACACCGTTTTTGAAGCCTTTCGGGCCGGCGCACTTGGCTACCTTCTGAAGACTTCGACGCCGCAGGACGTCATTGAAGCCATCCGTTTAGCTCAGAAGGGCGAAGCTAAGATCACGCCCCGGATCGCGACCAAGGTTCTAGAAGATTTTCGCCGCATCAAAGACGACGAGGACATGGACGACAGTGAGCTCTTTGTATTGAGCGACCGCGAGTCAGAGATTCTTGATCTAGTAGCCCAGGGTCTGCGCAACAAAGAAATTGCCGCGCGGCTTTGCATCGCAGAGAAGACGGTAAAGAACCACGTTAGCAACATCCTCAAGGCTTTGCAGGTGAACAGTCGCACAGAAGCGGCCATGAAAGCCGTCAAGAGCCGAATGGTCGAAAAAGAGTAGCCCTGTAGGGCCGCTGTAATCAACGCCCCGTTCGGCAGGACGGGGAACAAACATTCCTACCCACTGGCAAGGGCGAATTCCACCGCTGCTTTGGCATGAATCGCTGTTGTGTCGAAGGTCGGCAGCGCTGAGTCTTCCGGCTTTACGAGAAGCGGAAACTCCGTGCAACCCAAAATCACTCCTTCCGCTCCAGATTCCTTAAGACTTATGATGATCCGTTGGAATTCCGTACGGGTCGCATCGTTCAATATGCCGCGCGTCAGTTCTTCATAGACCGCGTCATGGACGATCGTGCGGTCGTCGTCACCTGGAATGAGAACTTCAATGCCATGTAAGTCTCGTAGCCGTTGCCCATAGAAGTCCTGCTCCATCGTAAACCGAGTGCCCAGCAAACCAACCTTCCTAACGCCTCTCTGTTTGATCTTGGCAGCCGTTGCATCGACAATGTGGATCAACGGAATGCTCACGGCAGCTTCCACGTCTGGAGCTAGCTTATGCATGGTGTTGGCGCAGATCAACACACAGTCCGCCTTCGCGGCGGCTAGCTGTTGCGCGGCCAGGGTCATTTGCAACCCAAGTTCCACCCAATTTCCAGATCGCTGATGGACCTCGATGTCGTGAAAGTTGACGGTGACGAGGACGCTCTTGGCGTTGTTTAGACCGCCGAGCCTGTCCCTCGTCCCACGATTGATTAGCCTATAGTATTCAGCCGTCGATTCCCAACTCATCCCGCCAATGAGGCCAATGGTCTTCATTAGTGGCATGTTACTGCCAGACGGGCGAGTACAATCATTCCCCGGAGAGATGGCAGAGTGGTCGATTGCGGCAGTCTTGAAAACTGCTAAGGGTCAAACCTTCAGGGGTTCGAATCCCCTTCTCTCCTCCACATTTTGATTTCAGGACCCTGCGGGCGAAATGCTGTTAGAATCCACGGATGGAACAGGCACCCTCTAATCACTCCAGGTGGGCGAATCTAGACGCCACTGAAGATCCCAATTGGTTTGTTCGGTTCTTGGACATCAGCCGCGGCCAAAACATGGCCCAGATCGCCCAGGACCCCGAGGCTTACTTCTCATTCCTTGAACCTGCGCCTGGTCTAAACATCCTTGAGGTGGGTTCGGGGACCGGGTCGACCCTTCACGGGTTGGCGGGCCTAGTTTCGCCTGGCGGCAAAGTTGTCGGCATCGACTACAGCCAAACGATGGTTGACGAGGCGACTAGAAGGCTGGCAGGTTTAGGCTTAGCCATCGAGTTCCAGCAGATGGATGCCTCGGCCCTCAGCTTCGCCGACGGAACGTTCGATCGAGCTTCTTCCCAAATTGTGTTCCAGCATCTACCCGATGTCAAGAAAGCACTGGAAGAGATGATCCGAGTGACGCGTAAGGGCGGGTTTGTGACAATCGTGGAACAGGATTGGGACACATTGGTC
>JBBQMJ010000117.1:0-9021 GCA_038328815.1 Fimbriimonadales bacterium
GCTGAGTTGCCCGCGGACGCACCATTGGTTCAACGAGGTTCAGCCTTCTGGAATCGACTTTGAAAGCTTCGGTGTAGAAGTCTGCAAGGTCCCAGACGTTGGCAAAACGGGCGCCTTCTTTGGAATGCAGCCCCTTTTCCATACGGTCTTCACCGGAGGAATCGGCGACGTCGTCCGCGGTGAGGTGTCCCACGTCCGTGATGTTGTTGACGTAGCTCACTTTCCAGCCAATGGCTTGGGCGGTCCGGACGACGAGATCGGCGGTTAAGAATGAGCGGAAGTTGCCGATGTGCGCGAAATTGTAAACAGTCGGACCGCAAGAATAGAAGCGTAAGTGGCCGGCCTCAACCGGAACGAGTTCCTTAACCTTACGGCTCATGGTGTCGTAAAGTCGGAAGGTCTTCTGCTGCATCAATTGAGTTTACCGTTGGGTGACGAGTGACCTACGTTGGGTTACGGGTTAAAGGGCTTTGACTACGCGGAAGCCATACTATTGGTGACCCAGCTTGGTCGCAGCGCGTATGGAATAGGGAACATGATATTGAGCCGCTTTTTGAAATGTCTTTCCGTCTTGGCCCTGGTTGGCTCGCTTGTTGACTTTAGCCAGGCCGATTCCATACGGTGGTCCAAGAGCTACAAGGCGGCACTTGCGGCCTCAAAATCTTCGGGCAAGATCATCATGATCGACATGTACACCGACTGGTGCCAGTGGTGTAAGGTTCTTGATCAGAAGACTTATCCAGATTCTCGTGTAGTAGCAGCAGCCCGCAATTTCACTTCCGTGAAGGTTGATGCTGAGCGCGAGGGGACCAGTCTGGCGGCTCGGTATGGCGTTCACACTTATCCCAAAATCCTGTTCCTGGATTCAAAAGAAAATCTTGTCTACGTCGTCTCAGGATATCAGCCACCGGAGCGTTTTGCCGTGTCCATGAAAAGTGCTCAGAAGTCGCTGGCGGACGGACGGAAATATACGGCCACTCTGGCTCATAACCCTAGCGATCTAAACGCATTGGCAGTCATGGCCGGGGTGTCTTTGGACCGAGAGCAGTTTGACAAAGCTCAGGGCTACCTTCAGCGGGCCCAAACGAGCAGTCCAAAGGCGAAGCTGGACAAGCTAGCCGAGGCCTACATGAATTTCGGCGGCCACTTCTATCAGGAGAAGGATATGGGTAGCGCCGTGAATTGCTTTGAAAAGGCAACGATGAAGGCTAAATCGCCACAGACCATTTACGAGGCAAACGTTAATCTTGCTGCTTTGCTCTACCAGACTAACCGCCGAGGAGAAGCGATTGGCCAGATTCAGAATGCAATCAAGAATCCGTCATTATCGGCCAAGCAGAAGGGCAACATGAAAAAGATGCTTGGTGAGATGCAGTCGCATTAAACGCCAGCAGCAGTCTCGTCCAGTAGAAACACAACCTCTTTTGCGGCATTGGCTACCACGGTTGTTGGAAAATTCTCTCCTGCCCTGATCCGTTGAAGAGGCAAGAACTTATCCGCGCCAGATTCAAGGAACACGAGGATTTTGGCTTGACTCAGCGCTTTGACGCTCATTGTTACCCGGTCTCGTACGCCGATCGGCGAATAAGTGTGGAGGGCCAGAGCATCGCTTTGCAATGCGGCATCGTCGCCCGGGAACAGGGACGCGGTATGACCGTCCGGGCCGACTCCCATAAAGCAGAAATCTAACGTGACGTCTTCCAGGATTTCGGCGTAATGCTCGGCGGATTGGTCGGCTCCAGCTTCGAGGTACATCGGGTGGATGTTCGCGGCAGGGATTTTGATTTTATCGAGAAACGTCTTTCGGGCTAGCCCCTCGTTGCTGTCGGGGTCGGTGGGTGGGACGTAGCGGTCATCAACAAAATAGACCTGAATACGTGACCAGTCAACGTCGGCGTCGCCAAGCAGTTCATAGGCTCGCCCGGGTGTGTGCCCGCCACTTAGCGCGACTGAGAACGTGCCGGTTGTTTCCTTATATTTGGCAACAAACAGTGCCACCGCGGCATGGCTCATGGCCTCATGATCGGGATAGGTGAGCCACTCGATCACGAGGCAGGCGCCTCCGTTGGAGCTACGTAGTTCCAACTTCTGCCGTCCCGTGCGATTAGCGCCTCAGCTGATTCCGGCCCCCAACTGCCTGCTGCATAGTTTGGAAAGTCGGCAGAAGGTGTGTTGCTCCAGACTTCGAGGATCGGCATAATCACACCCCAAGCAACTCGTTCCTGGTCTGCGCGCATGAACAGGGTGCTATCTCCGATCATCACGTCGTAAAGCAGCGTTTCATAGGCTTCTTGCGGCTCTACATTAAAGGAGTCTTCGTAGTAGAAATCCATATTCACGGTGCGGAGCCGCATTCCTTTGCCGGGTTGCTTGGCTTGGAAGCGGGTTACGATGCCTTCCTTGGGCTGAATGTTGATCGTGAGTCGGTTGGGTTCCCAATGGTCGGCAGCACTTGCAGGGAAGGTCTGGTGCGGCACTGGTTTGAATTGAATTGAGATTTGGGAGACCTTGGCTGGCAAGCGCTTGCCCGTTCGCAAGTAGAACGGCACGTCTTGCCAACGCCAGTTGTCGACGAAGAACTTCAGGGCGACAAAGGTCTCAGTCGACGAGTCAGACGCGACCCCGGGCTCGTGACGATACCCAGAGACCGGCTTGCCGCAAATGTAGCCAGGACCGTATTGTCCGCGGACGGCGGATTTATAGGCTTCGCTTGGGGCTATTGGCCGGATTGCGCGAAGGACGTCCACTTTCTTGTTGCGAACTTCGTCCGCGTCGAAAGACACTGGAGGCTCCATCGCAACCATACATAGCAGTTGTAACAGATGGTTCTGAATCATGTCTCGCAGAGCGCCAGCCGTCTCGTAAAAGCCGCCACGTTTCTCGACGCCGACTTCTTCGGCGACCGTGATCTGGACGTGATCGATAAATTTTCGATCCCAAACGGGTTCGTAAAGGGCGTTGGCAAATCGAAAGGCAAGAATGTTTTGGACCGTTTCTTTGCCGAGATAGTGGTCGATCCTGAATACCTGCTCCTCGGCAAAGGAAGCTCCGAGTTTGCGGCTGAGCGCTTCGGCAGACTCCAAGTCCCGCCCGAATGGCTTTTCGATGACAATCCTGTCGCGCTTTTTATCCCTGTTTAGACGGGCCTTCTCGAGCTGCTCGATAATGCCCGTGACCATTTGGGGCGGAGTCGAGAGGTAGTAGATTCTGGTGGCCTTTTCGTGCCAAGTGCGCTCCAGGTCGGCAATTGATTTGGTTAGCCGTTCGTAAACGCAGGGGTCTTCAAAAGTGCCGTCGATGAGGATGATCTTGTCGCAGAAGGAGTTCCACTTGTCGTCTTGAACTGCCCCTCGCCGGGAGAATTCGCTGACCGCCATCTTCATGTCGTCGCGGTAAGAGCCGTGATCGCCTGCCCGGGCGATTCCGATGATCATGAAGTGGTCGGGGAGGGCCTTGTCTAGGAACAGGTTGTAGATGGCGGGTACGAGTTTGCGTTTGGCCAGGTCTCCGGCTGCGCCGAAGATCGTGAAAACGGCAGGTCCTGCTTTTCCGTTGGAGGTCATAGCTTCGTCCAGTTTGTCATGTTTCGGGTTTGCTGCGGTACTGGACGAGCAACAAAGACCCACTTAGCGGTAAACAGGTAACTCCATGGCCTTGAAAATGTGAATGGGCTGACGCTAATTGTCGCCAGTCCATCCCTTGCCAATGTCCCTGTTCCCTACGCTCTGCGTCGTCTTCGAAGCAGGCTGAGCGCTCCAATTCCAAGCGCCACAATTGAGGTCGGCTCTGGAGTCGTGACGTTAAGCAGATAGTTCTGAGACATCGTGGCGCCGCCTCCTTGTGGCGCGTTGACGCCCGAGTGGGCCTGGCATACTGCTTCGTAATAGGCTACATGTGAACCAGCGCCAACTGTGACTGAAAAGTTGCCATCGCCGCCCACCGTGCTGTAAAAGATTCCATCCAGGTACAGAACAGTGTCATTCTGGCCCGTCCCAGAGCTTCCAAGCGTTGTGCTTGAAGCGATGAGTTTTACTTGCGCCGTCGAATCCGTGTCGAAGAGGAGTTCGTCGTACACGGCAACCACCGACTGCGGAAAGTCTCCGGTGCCAAAGGCATTGACATATCCGAAAAATGAACCCGTGGCTTGAACATGGCTCGAGGTATTGATGCCGACTCCGCCCGAAAAAGAGCCTGCGGAATCTATGTAGTCTCCGCCAGGTGTGTTGACGGAGTATGGGCTCGTGAAATTGATAGCTGGGCCGGTCCCGGTATCGTATACGTAGAAGTTGCTAAAGTCGACTTGGTAAACCTGCGCCATGGAAATTTCCGTGAGGCCGGAAATAGACGCGTGAGCGCTCCCGATCGCCCCAAGAGCAAGTAACGCGGCGGCGATAGATCGCGAATTCATCGTGAAAATTCTGTTAGTCATAGTTCCTCTGCGGAAGTGAGGCGTTAGCCGCCGCATGTGAATCTATTGTTACGATCCGAACGAAATGTGACATCGAATCAAAGAACCCAGTATTTTCGGTTCGAATGTCTTCAAAAGCAGATGTAGGCAGAAGCCTATTGCCCCAGCCCATTCTCATGGAGGATTCAGTTATTAGAACTTACGTCGCTTGCGAAGCAAGCCAAGTGCTCCGACGGCGAGGAGTGTGAGGGAGGCAGGCTCCGGCGCTAAGGTGACGTCCATAACGTAGTTCTGCGACATCGAAGCGCTCCCACTGGGGGAACCGTCAGTTGAGAAGGCGTCGGTGTCTATCTCAATGAAGCATTGATGCGACCCAGCGCCAACAACTACCGAGTGGTAGCCATCGACTCCCGCCGTTTGATAATTAACTCCATCGATATAGATGATTGTGTTATTTCTGCCTGTTCCTGAAGTGGCAACGCTGGTTCCCGATGTTTTGATCGTTATCCGCATGGATGAGTCGGTGTCGAATGAGAACTTGTCAAATCCAACGACCTCGGCCTCTGCATAGTCGGCCTCGCCAAGTGAATTTACTACGCCAGAAAAAGAACCACTAGATAGCGCATGGGCTGCCGTGTTGGTGCTGATGCCCCCGCTAAAGCTGCCGACCGTATCCATGTAGTTCCCATTTACACTTGTTGAGAAAAATGGACTGTTCATAACGATTGGCCCTGCCCCAAACGCTTGGTTATTCTGCCAGTAAGTGCCGTTGTCGTATTGGACTACGGCTGCTTCACAATCCTCTGATAGGTCAAGTATAGAGGCGTGCGCTCCCGTGGCCGCCGCGATGACGAGAAGGGTGATGACGGCAGTTCTTGAATACATAGATGATGTTCCTCTCCGAAAATGGGCGGCGTTAGCCGCTCACCATTCATTGTCACGACAAGTCTCATATGTGACATTGAATGGCAATACTGTGTTAGCTGTACTTAAGGTGAGCCCAGCAATCAAGCCCATATCGCCGCTGCATTGGGCAGCGTAGCTCCGGCAAGAATGCTTGTTGGAACGGCACGTTTCATGCTTTTTGCTTGGTTTAGCGGCCAGCGAGAATAGCACGAAGGAGCCAGGTTCTGGCCAACTGCTGCGCCCTAGTTATGAGAACTCAAACGCCAAAGCAATATGCGAAAACACAGGACCCCGCCCTGCTGATTGACGGTAGTTTCCCTACATGGGGTCCGCACCAGACTTACGATAGGTCAAAGAAGCTGGGCGACGTCCTTGCTTTCATTCGTGAGCACAAGGCGATGATTACCATCGTTATCCTGTCATTCCTTCTCATTTGGCAATGGCATGTTGCAGGGCTTGCAACCCTTAGGGCCGATAAAGCCGAGAAAGACATGGAGCTAAACGCGCAACAGGCGATCCAACTCTCTCAGGCGTTATTGAATGCACAGTCTTCACGCGAGCGCCTTGAGCGAGACCTTAACGGCTACGCACTGCCTCGAGCGAAATAAGGGATTCGTTTAACTTCGGCGTCGTCGCCTCAGTATTGCCAGCCCTGCCAACCCCAAAACGGTCATTGAGGTCGGTTCCGGGACAGGCGCTGTGTTGAACTCCAGGCCGTAGAAGATTCCCTTGAGGCTGTTGTTGAAGTCGAGCTGTCGGAGTAGGGTGCCTGACTGGTCGAACTGTTCAAGATGGTGCTGGCTGAATGCGGTGTCGTCCACCCATAGCGTGCCATCGGCAGGGTCTAAAGCAATTGCCCCGGCATCGCCAATATTGAATGAGCTTAGAAAAGCCCCTGCGTGTGAGTAATGCTCAGCCTTTTTGATGG
Organism: Fimbriimonadales bacterium; assembly: GCA_038328815.1. Classification (GTDB taxonomy): domain Bacteria; phylum Armatimonadota; class Fimbriimonadia; order Fimbriimonadales; family Fimbriimonadaceae; genus JBBQMJ01. The sequence continues at coordinate 6,243 of JBBQMJ010000117.1, forward strand.
GATTGTTGAGGCTTTCATCGACATGGGTGATCCAAAAACTCCCATCTTTCATGTCGATTGTGATGCCGTATGCAAAGTGAGCACCATCCGGGTTAAAGAGGGACGTCTTATTCTGCCAATTACGATCAAATTGATCGACATTTCCCGTAACCCAATCCACGCTGTAGTTGTGGGTACAGTCGGAAGTCCCGTCAGTGTACAGATAGTCACCGGGGCCCGCGTTGTATGGGCCGCCAGGCAGGAGGTTTGCGTTGAGGTCAAATCTGCTTCCAGAGTAGCCCGAATAATAACCGAGGGTTCTAACATCGCCACTAACAGCGATCGCCTCGTCTCCAAAATTACCAGTGGGCGTGGAGTCGACAGATGTGCCTTGGATTCTGTCTAGTCCGGCGCTGTCGAGCAGTCCAAATTCGTGGTAGTTGGTGGCGTACAGTACGCTTGTTGGCCCGGCGCTCATTGCAGAGCCCGCGAGTCCAAGAATTACCACGGCTGAAAGAAGCCCGGGTCTGACGATATTTAATTGCATGTCTTCCTCAAAGAAACTTATTGCCCGCAAAAATCGCGTAGCAAAAACAGATATCCCAGGTTACCTTTGATGCCCTGACGCCCCTTGAACTGGCTCAAACCTGGTAACCCTATTACAAGTTAGAATGCAATGCTTTGCCAAGCACGTCTCCTCCGCTACGATCTTGATGAAGCCTGTTAAGAGGAGCCTAAGCCTTCTTGGACACCGGTTTTTTCTTCCCCTTTGGCGCCTTCTTCTTCATCTGATCCACCATCACGGAGGCGGTGTCACCCTTATCGGCAGCGGTGAAGAACACTTGCTGAATAATTTTGGCTATCAGGCCAGTCCAGCCGGTTTGGTGGTTTGCTCCGAGGCCGCGGCCAGTGTCGCCATCAAAATACTCGTTGAATAACACCAGCTCCTTCCAGGCTTCCCGATCATAGGGGCCCGCGCCCACCAGGCTTGGACGCCCATTGGTATAGGGCAAGAATAGCGAGATGAGGCGAACCTCCAATTCCGCGGCCACTTCGGCCAGGCTCAACTTCACACCAGAGCCTGTCGGCATCTCCACCATCAGATCGTGTCCGTAATAGTGCTCCAGGTTTTGTAACGACTCTATCATCAAATAGTTGAGAGGGAACCAGACAGGGCCGCGCCAATTGGAATTTCCGCCGAAGATGCCAGTTGTTGACTCGGCAGGCTCGTAGTCAATTCTGTAGGTTGTGCCGTCCAAACGAAGTTCGTACGGGTGATCCTTGTAGACCTTAGATAGCGCTCGAAGCCCGTAGGGAGAGAGGAACTCATCCTCACTCAGCATTCTTTCCATGATTCTTATTAGCTTGTCCTTACTGACCAACGACAGAACCTGCCGTTCTCCCTTGCCCTTCTCTGTAAGCTTTGCTACGTTGTCAACGCATTCCGGCCTATGCTCGAGGAACCATTGGAGCCGTTTCTTGAAGCCGGGGTATTTGGACAACGTTTCGGGTTCTAATGTCGCAACCGCAAAGATCGGGATGAGGCCGACCATTGAACGAACTTTGACGTACTTGCTGGGCTGTCCGGCGTGGTGAAGAAGGTCGTAATAGAATCCATCTTCTTCATCCCAAAGGGCGATATCCCTCGGACCCATGTTGTTCATTGCTTCCGCTATGTAGAGGAAATGTTCCAAGAACTTGGTCGCCACGTCTTCGTAAACGGGGTTGTCCTGAGCGAGTTCGAGAGCAATGGTAAGCATCGATAAGCAGAACATGCCCATCCAACTTGTCCCATCTGACTGCTCGACGAGATCACCCGACGGGAGCGGCTGGTTGCGATCGAAGATGCCGATGTTATCTAGGCCAAGGAAACCACCCTCAAATACATTGTTGCCCTCGCTATCCTTTCGATTCACCCACCAGGTGAAGTTGAGGAGCAGCTTGTGAAAGACACGCTCTAGGAATAAACGATCGCCCTTGCCGGTTGCGCGGCGTTCGATAGTGTAAACGCGCCAGGCAGCCCAAGCATGGACAGGCGGATTTACGTCGCCAAGTGCCCATTCGTAAGCCGGTATTTGCCCGTTCGGGTGCATGTACCACTCGCGCAAAAGGAGTGTTAGCTGTTGCTTGGAAAACTTAGGATCGACTAGTGCCAGCGGGATGCTATGGAAAGCCAAATCCCACGAAGCAAACCAGGGATATTCCCAGGAATCCGGCATCGACAGAACGTCGGCGGCGTCGAAGTGATCCCACGCACAGTTTCTGCCCTCAGCACGTCCAGCCGGAGGTGGCGGCTCGAGGGGGTCGCCGCGATGCCAGGTTCTTACATCGTAATGATAAAACTGTTTGCTCCACAATAGGCCAGCAAACGCCTGTCTTTGAACGTTTGCGACTGCCGGAATGAGACCGGGCGTAAGCGCTTCATAAAATTCATCGGCTTCCTTAATCCGGGCCGCGATTAGCGAATCGATTTGGTCTGGACTGAGCGCTGGATCAACCTTGGCCTTGTATAGTCGAAGGTGGAGAACCCTTGTCTCGCCGGGTTCTAGCTGCATGCAATAGACGCATCCTGCTTTCGTGCCGGCCTTCGCCGGATTAATGGCGTCCATTTCTCCGTGGACCAAGTACCGGTCAAATCCATCCTTCACATAGGGTGTCGAATTTGGGGTGTTAAAGAGGCGCCGAGCGTTGGTCTCGTTCTCGGTGAAAATGATCTCGGGAGCGCCTTCGGCATAGAGCGTAAAGGAGCCAAGCGTGCGGTCTTCGATCGTAATATGATCCGCATCGGCTAGGGCCATGG
>JBBQMJ010000118.1:0-8962 GCA_038328815.1 Fimbriimonadales bacterium
GGCAGCCAGCCATCGGGACAAACCACCTCGACGTGATGTCCGCGGTCTTGAAGCTGCCGAGAAAGTGAATAGACGTGGCGCTCGGCTCCTGACGTAGCCGAACTGGAAATAACCTGGAGAATTCTTAGTCGAGTTGCTGCCAAACCTTGCCTCTCGTGCGCCTCTCTAACCCGAGCACTTTACCTCTACTCGGACGTTTCAAGCTCAAAAACGGCACGACCCTTGTAAAGACGAGTCTAATTACCGCAATTGAGCAGCGCATTTCAAGCAAGGTGAAAAAACTAGGGGTGGTACGTTCCCGTCGACTGCATCAGGGCTTGGATATTCAAGCAGGTGCCGACTTGACCCGCATAGTCAGGATTCAAACCATCGATGTTTGTCCCGGAATCCGCCAACTGCGTTCGGGTCTTGTGAACGCTCCATCCGCTACTTATCTCACCAAAAGTCAGGGCCAAGCCTCCGGTCACCAGCGGCGCTGAGAAGGATGTACCGGACCAAACTCCAACCTGGCCAGTCCACCACGTGCTTTTTACTCCAGTCGCGGGCGCAGCCGAAACCACGCGAGGGTCCCAGTTGCTGAATGGCGCTTTAGTGTCGTCGGGCAAAAGACCGCCAACGCATATCACCTTTGGCAGATCGGCTGGGGAACAGGCGTTCGGCAATCCATCGTTGCCGGAAGGTGCGATGACTATCGCCCCATTTGAGCTTGCCCAGGACATCACCTGCCTAAAACCGTAAAGCTGTTGTTGCGTGCCAAGGCTCACATTGCAAAGCTCGGCATGCCGGTTCACGGCATCGGCGAGTCCGCGGATCACGTTCCAGACTTTGGCGCCGCCAGAGCTGTCCGCCACCTTCTCGATGATCAAATCAGCGTTAGGAGCAAGTTGAACAATAAGACCCGTCACCATCGTGCCGTGCCCTAAGCCTGCGTTCAGCACATCTGACGTAGACGCGCTCAGGTTTGGAAGGTCATAGGCGGGCGAACCCGGAACAACGCAGTTTTTGGTCGCAACGACGTTGCTCCACAGCGAAGTCGCAAGAGGCGACAGGCCAGTGTCAAGCACGGCTACGCGGACCCGGCGAGTTGCGTATTGCGGGAGCGACGGTGTCCAATTGATCTGAGCGAGAAGATTCGTATTTAGGGCGTAGATTGCTGTCGGGTCACTGATCGCCGGGATGACGACACCCTTCGAGTTAGTCCCGAATTCTGGGTTGGCAACGTCGTCGTTGAGCTCGTACCAAACAACGCGCTGGTCTACGCCGAAGCAGGTCTCAAGGTCGTCCACGAGATCGGCAGGCACAGAAAAGCGCGCGAAAGGCGCGTTCGGCGTTTTTTCGACAAGCTGAATACCATATGCGGCGGCTAACGCTTCGGGGCTGGCCCCTGGCGCTACCTGGCATATTAGGTCCGAATTATTATTTGTTTGCGCGAAGCTGCAAGTTGCAGCAATCGCAAGAATGACAATGGATACGGCTCTGGCGAATCCTAACCAAGACTTCATCGAGACAGCTCCTTAAACTAGGAGGCGCGTACGGTGTCCAGACCTTCGCCAGAAGACTGATAACCACCGAATAGTGCTGGTGCTGCCCAAAAATATGGATGGGCTCGCCAATTGCGAACCACAATCCGTGCTGCCGATAGCGCCTTACCGACGGTTTGGCCGTCTGCAAGAACCCTATAAAACTCCGAGGCGGTACGAAATGCCGCTTCATCGTTTAATGGCCAGCAACTGCCGACCACCGCTTTTGCCGATCGAGACAGAAAAGCCCTAACAAGGCCATCTGGCTCTAGAGGGAAACGTGCCGAAAATCTGCCGCTATCGCAGGCCAGAAGAATCGCGCAACTCACCCTCGCTTGACTATTAACAATTTCAGCCGCCATCAGCGGCCCATCCGAAAACCCAACATAAGAGAACATGGGGTTATCAGGCAAGTGGATCGCGTGAGCGGCGACGTGCAAGATATCCCAGTTTTCATTCAGTGAATCTCTTGCTTCGTCCGCCGTGCGACAAATACGCGCGGAGGGGAATATGCTCTTCACCACTCCTAATTCTGCCGTCGCGAAGGGTAAATCATCCTGTTCATTTAGCCAGATTACGACCTTCGCGTTTTGAGGCGCTTTGTAGTTTTTGGCCGCCTGGCCGAACGCCGGCGACACAAGAATCGTCGTTTCCTCTTCAGAGCCACCTAGGTATGGCATGGCCTGCCAGGGCACTCGCCACATGAGTCCATCGGGCACGACGAACTCGCAGTCTGGCCCTTTTAGCCAAGTCTTCAGCGTTCCAAGAAGCTTTAGGACAGCCGAAGGATCGGCGTCGGGCGACAGCATGGGCTCCACAAGTTCAAACGTTATCTTGCTGAGGTGGTCGTTAAGTTGGCGGGATTGCAAATTGAAGTCGTAGTGGCGGCCACTTTCAATAGCGTGATAGCCCGAAAGGGTCTCGATCATAACGCAGGCGTCTTGAATCTCAAGCGGCTTGGCAAAACCGATAGTCGAGACTAGGCGTCGGCTCAATTCAAGCCATTCACGCCTAAAGCCGGGAGCGACGGTGGCTGCTGCTACGGACCGCCGGACACCGCTATCTCCGCCGTCCGATTCGTTTGAGCGTTGAAATTCTTCGCGTAAGCGGTTTAGCTCATTTTTTAGCTCCGCGCTCGGGAGATCGGCGGAGAGAATTTCGTCTAGTAGAGCCGCAGAGCGCGATTTACGAACAACATCGACCGCCTCCGCCAAGTCTTTCTGTCCACCCCGGCTGAGTAGCGCCTCGAAATAAGCGGAAAGGGCGTGCGACTTGTCGCTCAGGAAGCTAGAACGGGCAATCGAGGAGCGCGTAAGCGTTCGGGCATCCAGCATTTGCTGGAACATTTGGCGGTAAATCCTGAGCCGGGCCGGGGCCTTGTTGGCGGACGCCGAAAGGAAGGTCGCACGCCACTCAAGGGAAATAAACCCTCCGCTCTTGATAAGAGACTTTGCCCGGGCAAGTTCAGCCAGCGCCGACTTGTTCTGGGAGAGGATGACTTCCGTCAGAAGAAGCAGGGAGCGAGCCTCGAGCCTTTTGTAGCCCGCAGCCTTCGCCGTGTCTGCCGCATCACGGGCGTGCCTAGAAGCTCTCGACTTTTGTCCGCCCTCAAATTCCAACCTCGCCAGGGCCAGATGGCACTCAGCGGCCATAGCTGGGTTGTCCAAACGGTGGAACATCCGAAGCGCACGGTTAATGAGTGGCAGCGCGCCAGGCCCGACCAAAGTCGACTCAGCCTGCGACAATCCATAGGCGCAGTTAGCGAGACGTGGTGTCAGCCGAGTTGCCTTCAGTCGGCCAAGCGCTTGCCGGTAGCAATCGCGCGACTCATCGACGAGATTCAGCTCGAAATACGCGTCGCCAAGTAGCTCATCAATGAACGCCTGCTCTTCTTCGGGACCGTCAGCAAGCCTCGGCCGGAGTTCCAGTAGGCGGCTCAACGCTTCGTCCGCCCGTCCAATCGCGATCGCCGAGTAGGCCATGTTGACCGAACAAAGGTCTACGAAATACTGCTTGTCGAGCTCCGCGAATATGGCTTGTGCAGTCTCCCCACTTGTTGCTGCTAGGGCTGAGTCTCCCAGGAAAACCGCGCTACTCGAAATTCCTAGCAGGCATGACGCAGTGTCTTGCCTAAGATCGGATCCTTCCAAGACAGCAAACGCAAGACGAAATTGTTTAAGCGCTTCCTTATAGTGGTCTGAGCGGGTTAACGCATTCGCGAGATTAAGTCGGACTCTAGCGGCCTGAAGTTGGCCACCAAGTGTATTCAGTTCGCGGGCGAGTTTAGTGCCGAGCCGGGTTGCCTCCAAGATCTTCCCGGCTCGGGCCAAGCAATCCACTGCTCCGGTCTGAAAGGAACGCTTGTCAATCGGGTCTTCTGCCTGACGGCCTGCTTGCTTGAAGGACTCTGCGGCCGCAGCGTACTTGCCCTCCAGCCATTCACCCGCTGCTCTTGCTCGGTAAGAATAAGCCGGTTCGTCGCCATAGCGAAGAATGAGCTTCCAATGGGACGCCAATTGTGCGGCTTCTGGTCCGCGGCGGCCAAACAGGTCCGACACGCGTTGGTAATGCTCACGCGACAAGCCTGGGACCGATCCAGACGCTCCAATTAGGCGCCTTGCCGGTCCGGCATCGGTGTTCGCAATTAGGGCATCAACGATCTGCTGCGGGTTCGCCACTTTGAATCTCGCTTGCCGGAGGAATCTGGACGCGATCGTCTCCGACCTGGAGGTTAATGCCCGTTCTTCCCAAATCCGCTACGGAGAAAGTGAACCTTCCCTCTTCGTCCAAGGTAAGGGTGTCGTCTCCCACGAACGCCCTTATAGGTTTAACTGAGCTAATGCGGCCAGATACGCTCCACCCACCGGGGAACCGTTGGTAGTAGAGCCGAGCCCACAAAGGACCTTCCTCGAAAATGACCTGAAAGTCTGTACTTCCTCTAGCTCCGGTCGCCGCCAATGTAGTTGCCTTGATGGGCAAGAACTTCCATGTCTGTTTTGGCATGATCTGGGCGGCGGCCTTAACGATTTCCGTCGGTGGCTCGAAATGCTTGATATAAAGGTTAGCCATAACCTTCTTAAGCATTGCGAACTCCTGTTGGCAATCGCGACAAACGGCGAGGTGCTGACGCGCCGCATCGGACTCCCTGCCCTCCGCGTGGTCCACTATCCCTGGCCAGATCTCCTTGCAATATTTATCCATAAGCTACACAAATGGGGCTTCGGGCTCCGGTTGTGATACATCACTATTATCAAACACTCCGGTTTTCTTGAGCAACATACGCAGTTTCTGAAGACATCGAGCACGAGTCGGACCAATGGCGCCCATCGGCATATTGAGTTCCTCGCTTATTTGTCGATAGTCTGCTTCCTCGATATAAAGCTTCGCGATTAATTCTCTGCAGCGCTCGTGCATCGCAGCAAGACTCGTGCGCACGGCCTCTGCCTCCAACGCTTCAATAGCGCCAAGTTCGGCCGATTCCTCCTCACTTGCCAACAGAGCTTCAAGCGTTTCTCCTAGCGCGTCAGGCGCCTTATTCCTGGCACGTTTCATCCGGTACGTCTCTCTTAGAGTGACGACGGTCAGCCATCTAGGAAGGCTTTCGGCATTTTGAATACGGTTGAGGTCCGCGTAAAGGCTTAGGAATGCTGCCTGAAAAACGTCCGCCGCATCTTCGTCGCTCAAGCCCGATCGCTTGGGAATCGAATAGACAAGGCGCTTAAACTCTTCAACGAGCCTGCTCCACGCCGCCGCGTCACCGGAGCGGCATTGTGCCAGCCATCGCTCATCAACCCGCGGAATGCTGGCCATCCATGTTAAGTTTATTCAATTCAGCGTTCAAATAGCGGAAATGGTTTTTGCCTGTATTAAACGGCGGCATCAAGTTCCCTACTATAGACGGAGGCTCGAAGAAGCCTTGGATCGATTCGTAGGCCCTGACCGGCTGGGGTTACCGCGTTCACTGGTTCCCACTCCAGGCGCGGAACTCGTAAATACGGGCACCGCAATCGACACTTCTGGCGATCCTGTCAGTGAGAAGGAGAGCATTCAAATCTGGCAGAGGCTGTCAGACACTCGGGGGACTGATCTAATGGTCAGTCAGGAGACGCGTCTAGTTCTCGGACGCGTCCCCCCTTTTTCAGCAATCTGAAGGTCGGGGCAACCATACTTCAATCAGATGCGTGCCTTCCGGCATCGTGATTTCCGCCTCGTGTGGACCGGTGCATTCCTATCATTTATTGGCAGTTGGGTTCAAAACGTTGCCCAAGGCTGGCAAGTCTATGCCCTAACCCACGACGCAGCGCTGCTGGGCGTCGTAACTTTCTGCGGCAGCGCGCCCGTGTTTGTGTTCGGATTGTTCGCTGGGACCCTGACCGACATGTTCAACAAGCGCGGCATTTTGATTGCTGCGCAATCGCTCTTTGGCCTCGGAGCTCTTTTCCTTGCCATCGCGTCTTACTACGGCTTTATCCAGTACTGGCATATCGTCGCCGTGGCTCTGCTGTTTGGGCTTGTTGGCTGCGTCGAGATGCCGACTAGGCAATCTTTGGTCAGTCGCGTAGTCACTCCGGAAGACCTGGCTGAAGCTATTCCTGTGAACGCGATGACGTTCAACCTTGCGCGCATTATCGGACCAGCGATCGGAGCAATCATCCTTGCTCGGTCCGGCCCGCCCCTTTGCTATCTCGCGAACGCAATCTCCTTCATTGCATTGATTTACGCGGTAATTGCCATCAGGGCAGATATGAGCGCGACCCAACGCGAGCCTCAGCCAATTGGGGACCTCATCACCGAAGGCATGCTCTACACCCTTCGCGATGTGCGCTTGAAAACTTTGTTCATCCTTGAGGCGGCTACCTCGGCATTCGGGCTCTTCTACCTCACGCTGATGCCCGCGATCGTCACTGAGCAGTTGGGGATGACCGGCGACGCGCAGAAGCACGGAATTGGTCAAGCATTTACAGCCATTGGATTTGGAGCCATTTTTGGCCTATTCGTAATTCTCAGGCTATCTAAACTCCCAATCAAGGCAACGATTATCAAGTGCGCCATGACCCTCATTGGGGTTACATTGCTGGGAATTTCATCTACTCACTCGCCGTTCCTAGCCTACGCCCTCTTTGCCGTCATGGGCATGAGCACCATCGCCCAGTTCAACGTAACCAACACTCTGTTTCAAATGCTTTCGCCAGATCGTCTGCGAGGGCGCGTGCTTTCGATGCACATTTGGGCTCTTTCCGGGCTCGGCCCTTTCGGCACCCTTAGCGCAGGCTACATCGCCCGCTCACTTGGTATCCCGACGACCCTCCAAATAGGCAGTGGGCTGGTCTTGGCGTTTTCAGCTTGGGGCTGGATTTTTGGGCGCCGACTAGACGGCGTTTCTTAGAAACGCTATGGCCCACATGATGGTGGGCCATAGCGATTTCAATTAGCCTGGGGCCGGGAGAATCCGGGCAAGTCCTGCGACCATCGTCAGGTCGGTGAGGGGACCCTCTACTCGGATCCGCGCGTTGGGAGCGGCGGCTGCCGTGAAGAACGCATTCTGTGTGATCACATTTCCTCCGGCATCCCGATAAACGGTATTGCCATTCGTTGAAATGCCAATCACATCGCCCACAGCGAGCGATGCATCCTCCCACTCAACGACGGTGAGCGAGAACGTCCAAGCGCCCGTGTTGATATCGCTCGCTGTGCCATCGACCGATGCCCGATCGTGCATTGCTGCTGTGTTCAGCTTGGCTCTAGTAGCCGTCAACACCTGGGTGCTCGAATCGTAGGTTCCTTCGACTTCGCCACCAGTTGCGGTAGTGAGCAACGTGAAGAACGCATCCAAGGTCAAAACAGCTCGATCCGGCCCAATGAGTTCAGTTGTGTTCGTGAGCAGCACGTGCACGGTCGACCCGTGGGTAATGTTCATGCCCTCAAACTCTGTGGCGACGATGTCGAATGTCATCGCGCCTTCAATTCCGTTTGACACAGCGCCGTGAACTTGCGCAAGGTCAGGTTCTGTATCACCTTCCAAGCGAACCGACAGGGCCGTCATTGTCTGGGTGCCCGCATCAAACGAGCCGTTAACTTCGACATTTGTTGCCGTAGCCAATGCCGCAAAGAAATCCGTCACTCCAAGGTTTGTCCCCTTTTCGTTGAAGAATTTAGTTGTTGGAGTGGTGGCTACGACAATTGTTACTCCCGCTGGAACAAAGTCTTCAACTTCGTGCACTGTCAAGGAAAATGTCCCCGCAACCGCATCCCCTGCTGAAGGGACGCCAGACGCATGCGTCTCCGACGGATTGCCGATGACGATCATAATTGAGGTGGCATTCAACGTATGGGTCGTCACGTCGAATACTCCCTTAATGAGCACGTGCTGCCCATTAGCAAGCACTGGGTTGAGCGCGCCGTCGCTGCTGAAGATTGAGGTTGCCGCAGTCGTGACAACATTCGCACTGAAGCCTTCGTGGGCAGTGAAAGTGAATGTCTGTGTGGGAGCTGCACCAGCTAGGGCACTCAACGTCCCAAAGAAAGCGTCAGGAACATGCCGGTCTTCGCCGCTAATTCCCGTTTCGTCTGACTCTTCTAGAGTGGCCGTTACCTGGGGTGGACTCACGCCGTTGTCGATCGACCACGACGAGATGTCGAAATCGAGACAAAAATCTGCTCCGATAGCTTTCGCAGGGGCAAAGGTCTTGACCAACTCTTTGGTTCCGCTAGGAACGTCAAATCCCGCGAATACGGCCGCTACGGCTGTTGATTGACCAGTTGCGACCAGAGATAAGTCCTTGCTTAGAACGACCTTGACATCGCTGTAGGTATCTGCGGGAAGGGTCATGGTTCCGAGGAGCGAAAATTTCGCGCCGTTGACGTCTCGCAACGTCTTGAGATCGATAACCGCGCCGGTCGCGTCGTTGTAAGCAACCACAGCGCCCTTCGTTCCATCGAACGTGACTTTCTTGATCGTGACCCAAATGTGATCGTAGGCAGAGGAAAGGCCGGGTGATCTTGTGCCGCCACCGGAAGTCAAGAAGAGACCTGCTGTTGCAGCAGTGGTTCCACCACTTGAGGCACCACCGCCACCACAACCTGCAATGAGAAGAAGGAGAAGCAGGACGAGCGCCGTCCATTGGCGTTTAAGCATCTTTAGGAAACCTCCGTTAACATGTGCGGGTCACCGTAACGACTGATACCATTCACGACTCTAGTGCCGTAGATATCGATCAATCCTCACCGGTAAAGACAGCGGCTTTAGGGAGAAGGTTCGACTTGGCTAGTACTGCTTCGCACGCACCGAAATCCTCATCTTTAGGCCCATTGCTTACTTAATAACAACTCCTGATCTCGATTGTGAGATGTCAATCCTTCCTATTGCATGTCGAGATTTGGAACGACAGTCCGATTTACTACATACGCAAGCTCACTGTGAAATCCGGGCTAAACGGTACAAT
>JBBQMJ010000119.1:0-8923 GCA_038328815.1 Fimbriimonadales bacterium
AGTCAGCCTCCCGCTCCAGCTTCTCAAAAGCCTCGAAGTGAGCGGCTAGATTTGGACAGGAGATTGGTAGAACGCGAACTTCGCCGCTCGCTACCTTCATCATCTGAAGCTTGACCCGCGTGATAACGCCTAACAAGCCGAGGCCGCTAATGACGCCAAAGAACAACTCATCCTTGGGGGTCAACGTGCGCAAATCGCCCTCGGTGTCGACGACGTCGAGCTCAATCACATGCTCACCAATCGGGCCATGGCAAAAGTTATTCTTGCCGTGGATGTTCATTGCAAGCGCGCCGCCAAGGGTGGGCATCATGGTGCCGCTGACGACGGGTGGCCAATAGCCATCTTCAAGCGTCTGTCGCCACAAGTCCTGGATGGTTACACCGGCTTCCGCCTCGATCTGGCCGGACGCGGCATCCCACCATAAAATCTGCCGCATGCGCGTCATGTCCAGCACGATGCATTCGGCGCCAATATTGGCGTCGCCGTAGCTCTGACCGGAGCCCCGCTGGACGACATTGCGTCCCGTCTCCCGGGCTAGCTTAAGGACTTCGCGGACTTCATCAACGTTTGTTGGCCGAAACACATAGCCATCGGCTGAGGAGCGCATGCCGAACCCGGTGAGGCGGGCAATCCGTTCAGGCGCAACGGCAGGTCCTGTGCCCTTCATTTGGGTCTTATCCGCTGCCTTCAGCAATTCACTTTTCACCGTTCACTTCTCACAGGCCGTAGGCCTACACCTTCAATTTTCGGAAGATTGGCGAGGGAATCCGTTTGATCAAGTAAAAGATCGCACGATGGACTGCTTTCAAATAATGCTCGCCGGATTTGCTCGACTTGGCCAGAATCTTTGCAGCCGCAACATCGGCCTTCATCGCACCTTTTAGGTGAAGATCTTTCGTCATCTCCGTTTCCGTCGGTCCCGGCTTTATCGTCACAACCTTCACGCCATACCTGCAAAGCCTATTGCGCAGCGCCTCCAAGTAGGCCGCCAGGGCAGCCTTGGTCATGTTGTAAACCGGCTGGCCCGATCTTCCTCTATCCCCTGCAACACTTCCGATGCCGACAATCGTGCCCTGCTTGGTGTTTTCGAACCTAATTGCCGCCTGATCCAGCCAAGCGATGGCCCCCAGCAGATTCACGTCGACCATCTGCTTGTCCTTCACAAAATCGAATTCATGGAACCCAACTTCAGGCATCACTCCACTCGCATAAATGACCAAATCTAGGCCACCCAGCTTGCCGGTAATCTCCTGGAAGAGAGCGGGCACCTCGTCGAAGTTGGTCACGTCGTGCGGAAACGCCACGACGTTGGCACCCAGTTCTGAAACAAGCTGCTTGAGCCTGTCCTCACGCCGCGCAACTGCGGCAACTCGACATCCAGACTTCGCGAGCTGCTTTACAAGCTCCGCGCCAATGCCAGAAGAAGCCCCAACGATGATGGCGAACTTGAAATCGGCCATTACTTGAAGTCCACCATGTGAACGCTAAATCCCTTCACTGCGAGAATCGCAAAGACCGTGAAACCGACGATGGTAAACAAAATATGGCGATCCCGAAAGAGCAAATTCTCCGGCTCCCCACCCTCTTCCTGTTTGAACACTAAGTACACGTAACGGCAGATGCCGTAGAAGACGAACGGCGAAGTGAAAATGAGCCCGGGGAAGCGGTGGCCCGTATCGCTTTGGATGACATAAAGCGCGTAGGAAAGCGCCGCACCGACCGATGCCATTGTCACTAAAGCGTCCAGAACCGAAAGGTTATAGCCTTCAAGGCTCTCTCGCGTCTTGCTGCGATCTTCACCCTGTAGGATGAACTCGCTTCGTCGCTTTCCAAAACCAAGCATCAAGGCAAGCGCTCCTGTACAGAACAGGAGCCAACTAGATATGGGCACGGCAATAGCCACGGCGCCGAGAACCGCGCGCAAGACAAAGCCAAGGCTGATTACAAACACATCGGCCACCGGCACTCGCTTCAAGCCGCCGTTATAGGCAACCTGCAAAACCAGATAGATGACGATGATGAGGATGCTGCTTCTGCCAAGAGAGGCCGCAATGGCAAGCGACGCCCCCGCGAACACGACAGCCATGAGAATGGCAACAGTCGGCGACACGTCGCCCGCAGCAATGGGGCGCTTGGACTTCTTAGGGTGCTGGCGATCGCGATCCAGGTCGATCAAATCGTTGACGATATAGGTCGCGCTGGAGATCAAAGACATCGCGGCGAAAGCCAGCAACACCTTCGTGATGAGATCGGAATCCTTGAAACTGCCCGTAAAAAGGAGCGCCGCGAACACAAGCAGGTTCTTGGTCCACTGCTTGGGCCTAGCAACCTTTACATAGGAAAGCGCGGGCATCTAAATGGATTATGGCTTGCCACGGTTGAGTTCACACCAGCGCCTCACTCAGCGGGGTGAAAGAGTTGAACCTAGGTCCGAGACCCTGGCAATCTGCCGTCGTTTCACAACAGCGGAGTCACCCCAGCGGGGTGAAAGATAATAGCCCGAGGTCAAAGACCCCGGGTACCCCCCATTAGCTAGGAGCACCCTGGAAGGGTGCCACATCGATCTTGCCGACTAACTGACAAACGCGCTACCCGCGCAATTCCCGAATGGCGCTCCGTCTTTCGTCACGGTCCACAACCTTGCTTAACTCACTTTTAAGCCTTGCAATCAATTCGATCGCGAGATTCCCTGGCCGATCGCCATGCGGCGGCTTTTCAATGAGCGTGCAAATCGGCTTATCGGCCGTGTCGCAGGTGAAATCAGCTTTGTAATAGACCTCCGCGTACCCATTGCATGTGATCTCACCCTCGATCAGAACGTCCTGACCTTTCCATTCAGCGCGCAATTGGGCGGCTTCGGAAGGGCTCAGCAGAGCCACATCCGCAACGTCTTCCTTCAGCAACAGATCCTTCAGCAGAGTGGCAAACACCGGGTGCTCGTGATCCTGCTTGATGGCCAGCGCAACCCGCAACCCCTCCAAAGCGTTCGGCACAACATGCTCGCCAAAGGCAGGCGGAGCCAAGGTCTTGACGCCCATCCCCTGGAGCGCCCGCTCAACATCGCGAAGCCGGAACCCAAGTTGCTGGCATCTCAAGGCAAGCGCCAAAGAAAGGATCAGACTCAAAAGCGCGACGCCACCGGCGATGGTTCCTTCCATAAGAGGCCTACTAGATTGTCTTACCCGACGCAGAGCCATACCGTGTGGCACGGCTCTTCGTCGGAAGGCTTTAGGTAACTGGCTTGGACTTATCCGCCGGTCTGGTCGCAGGTGCCGCAGGACGAGCGGTTGTCCCCGCTCCATCATCCATGCTTGTCATGATCTTCTTCAGGAAGGCCTTCGCCTCGGGACCCATATCCCCTTCCTCGTCCTTTCCGCTAACGTCCGTAAGACCAAGCTTGTCGGTTAGCAGCAGCGTCAGCATGGGCGTAAGCATATTGCCGCCACCGGCCTCACCGTGTCCATTTCCACCCATGGTGACGACGCTGTGAGGAACTAGCGGATGCTTGGTCTCCTTCAGCGCGTCGGCCACCTGGCCGATCATCTTCTGCTTGACCATCAAGCTGGACGAGCCATAAGCCTTACGCACCTCACGGATACCAAGGGCTTCGGCGATCTGAACCCGCGCTTTGCTCTCGGCCTCAGCGCTAGCCAGTAGCACGATCTTCTCGGAATCTGCTTGAGCGCGCAGGACCGTCTGTCGCGCATCGCCTTCGGCTCTTAGAACTGTCTGGCGAGCATCCGCTTCGGCAATCGTGATTCCGCGTTGCGCATCCTTTTGGGCGCGCTGGGCTGCTGCGTCGGCTTGGTTGACTTCGATATTGATCTGGACTTTGGAGTCAGTAAGGTCCGTCTGCCGGCTTGCGATAGCTTTCGCCTCGTTCAAGCTCCTCAGGCCAGCCTGAGCTTCTTCCTGTTTCTTGTACGTTTCGCTCTGCTCAACGGCAACCTGCCGCTCGCGGAGCTGGTTCAAGATCGTCTCGATCTGAGTGTCGCCACCCTGCGAATGAGGTGTGCCGATCAAGACTTCCTGAAGCCCCAGATCATATTCAGAGAACCGCTTTTTCATGTCGGTCGTCGCGATCGCCTGGATATCGCTTCGCTGCTGAATAAGCTCAATAAGTGTCCTCTGCTGTCCTTGGTTCTTGAAGTAGCTGGAAACCAGAGGATCGAGGCTTTGTTCAATCAAGTTCTTAACGCTTCCAAAACGCTGAATCACATTCGGAGCCTTTTGATAGTCGATGTTAATAACGACCGACAGAGGCAACTCAGGCTCAAAGGCGTCCTTCGTGATCAGTCCGATTTCGCGAAGGCTGGCATCGAGCTTATGCACGCCAATATCGGTAGCGATCCATTTCAGGATGATGTTGATCGTGGGCACCATGATGACTTCGCCCGCGTACGGGTTAAAGGCATATTTGCCCGGCAGCAGCGCCTCGTCCCAAATACCCCGGCCGCCCTTCTTGCACATCTCCCCGTGGCGGAATGCTTCGCCGGATACGTCCTCGCCGCGTTCGCCATAGTAGGAAACCACGACGCCGACTTCGCCGACTTCCACATGGGTCTTCGGTTTGAGCTCAACGGTCGCAAACAAGCGATTCACCCAATACGTGCCTTCCGAAAGCACCTGATACTGTCGACCGCGGAACCCGCCTGCGCTTAAGAAGGCCTGCGGATCTTGGAAGTTGTTGTGATAGTGTTCGTCGGTCTTGCTATCGCCGACCGTCGGTGCAATGATGTCGCCTTGGCGAAGGGAAGGTCCGTCGTGGACAGTAACGATGCCAATTTGGTCCGCCGAGCCATCGATAACGACCGGCGCAAAGCCCTGCTGCTGCGCGATCTGCTCAGCAATATGCTGAATCTGAGCCGCTTCATCCTTACCTCCCACCGGGTGGTAATAAACCTCTTTCGGTCCGCAGATGACTACGAACTGGGCCAGGTTGATAGCGTAGGTTCCTTCTCGAAGGATCGCCCGCTGTGGACCCTGTTGGCCGCCTGCTTTGAGCCAGGCGCGGACATCGGTAATGTCGCCGTTGTTGACAACATGCCCAAGGGTTTGGCCAGCCTCAACCATGTCTTTCCCATCCTGACTGTAGCGGCCCAAAGGTTGACCGTCACGAGCGAACACATATCCGATTTGCCCTCGATGGATGGTGACGAGAGGAACGCGGTGAATCCTAAATCGGTATCCCGGTTTGAAGTGAAGACCGCCGCGGAGAACGTCGGGCTGAAAACCAGCTTCGCTGTTCAGAGCGATGATGTGGCCGGATAGGTGCCCGCCACCCCAGGTCTTTTCAACGATTCCTACCTCAGTGTTGCCAATAAATCTCGGCCCAATGAGAAACCTGACGATGAGGGGTGCTGCAAGCAGCAGAACGACGAGCGTGCCGATAAGTGAAGTTGCCCAAGTGGGCATACGTTTCTCCTGTGAAGGTGTCGGAAAGCTTGATTGGCCGCACTATGCAAGCATCTTCTTCTCAACTGTTTGAACAATAGCATCTCTGTTTGGCTGAAGGCTGTAGAAAGCCTGTGTTGTCCGATCTGGGATACGTTATGGCTGTGTCGCCGGTTGCAGACGGGGGTCTTTGTCACGCGGCAAGAGCCATCGGAGACCGCCTGGCAAAGGCTGAGCGGAGAATTCCAAATGGACGACACGCCTATGGCCAGGATTCTCGGAAGGCGACGAGGCGTGCAGAATAAGCGGGCTCATGACCAGCGCGCCACCTGCTCTCACCGTACACTCAACCTCGCTCCTAATCAAATCGTCCATCTCACCCTCAGGTATCCGACCCAGCAAGTGAGTTCCAGGAATGACTCGAACCGGTCCGTTGTCCGAACCGCAATCATCCAGATGCAACCGGACGGTTAGAATGTTCTCGAGAACCTCCGCCGGAGCCTGCACATTGTCAACGCCATCCTTGACGGACCAGGGCCCAAATCCTGGAGCTTCCACCTTCTCGGCGACGACGATCGTCACGTCCTGATGCCACGGAACCTTCCAGTTGAACGCAGGAACCTTGTCAAAGTAAATGCCCTTCACAAAAGCCGCGTTGGGGCCAAGATGCTCATACACCATAGCCTGAATCTCGCTGCAGCCAGCGAGCTCACGGACGACCGAATCGAAAAGTAGATTTCGCCGAGCGTACAGCTTTGCAACCGGGATGGGTTTCTCAAAATGGTCAATGAGCGACGCGACTCGCTCGGGAGAAATGACGGACTCAATCACAGCAAAACCCTGCTCCCGAAGCTGCTCATCCACAATTCATTGATCATACCGGTGCACCGGGCCCGTCAACGCAAAGCGAAATCCACAGGGCCCGAGGGGCACAAAATCAGAAAGCCCAGGGCAACGTCCTAGGTGCGCGATCAGGGCCTAAACCCTAAAGACTCGATTTACACCGATCCAAACCTCCCAAGGCCCGAAGGGTCGAAATAGGAAAGCCCAGGGCAACGCCCTGGGTATGGATCAAAATGCCAAATTCCTAAAGACTCGATATAACACCGCACGGAATCTCCCGTGGGCCTGAAGGGCCAAAATAGGAAAGCCCAGGGCAACGCCCTGGGTTACGCGATCAAGAGGCAAGCCCTGAAGGGCGATGTACACCGGACCGAACCTCCCATGGCCTGAAGGGCCAAAATAAGAAAGCCCAGGGCAACGACCTGGGTGCGAGATCAAGAGGCAGTGATGTCTTTGGACGACACGGGCATTGCGCGCCGGATGTCAGCCAAGTTCGCCGGTAGAGGCTATCCTTCCATGGTTGGCCAAGTCCTCCCAACAACAGATGTGTTCGGCGAATGGGCTCCTGGGGTTGCTCCTTACGAACTACCGGCTGGAGTGGGAATCCTTGCAAAGAGTGGCGCAGATCTCGTGATTCTCGTGCGCTTACACCCGAGCGGGAAGCCGGAAAAGGTCCAGTTACGCGTAGACCTGACCTTCCATAACGAGTCCGTAAGATCAGCTTTGACAACGGTGACCCTTGGGCGAAGCAGCCTCTATATCCGACCGGGCGCAAAGGATGTAAGGATACGAGATTCCATCACTCTCCCCGTTGCCGTGCGTGCGTTCCAAATATTGGCAAACGCGCACTTCCTTTGCCGCTCCGTGACCGCTGCTGCCACACGGCCCGATGGCTCAAAGGTAACCCTGTTACGGATCGCTGGATGGAACCCTAGCTGGCAACGACCCTACACCTTTTCATCGCCGCAAGATCTGCCCGCCGGAACTACCGTCTCCGCAGAATTTGTCTATGACAATCTCAACCCTCCGGCAAAGGGTGCCGTTTTTACAGCTTCAACCTCAGATGAAATGGCCCTTTTGGAACTTCAGACGGCAACTGTCCATCCTGAAGACCTTGGAGAACTGCGTCGCGTTATCCTCGAAAGGCAGAAATCGTTTCGCTCGTTGGATCGGTGAGGGCTTCGGCATAGCTTGAAATTAGCGAGGCGCAACTGAACTGAAGACTTGTCGTTCCCCACGAGGGTCACTGTCATTCTTTCGGGACGTGTCATCCTTTAGAGCATGTGTGGCATTGCTGGATACGTGGGGACCCACGAACGCTGTCAACGTGGTGTTCGATCAGCTGAAACGACTTGAATACCGAGGCCCGATGACGTGGAGGTCCGCAACCTGGCCTACCGGTGCTCTTAAAGAGCCCCTCAACTACCAACCTATCCTACTGCGTGGAACACGTCATCCACACCTCCTTGTGAAATGCAAGGAACCGGGAACAGAGCGTATCCCGCACAAAGGCTCCGAAATTCTCTACCCTCCACCTGTTACAGCGCCACCAAAAGCCTCACGGCTAAGATTCTCTACGATAATGCTCGCCGGGCTTATCGGTATCTAGATTGCCAATAGCTGATCGCATTCTTCAAAACAAACGCACCACTCTCGCTATCGATGCCCGTTCTGTGCTTGGCACCTAGCTCTTGTGGCGCTTCATTGCGCTCTAGGGCACTGACAATCGCCTCAAGATGTTTGTTCCAGGGCAAAGTTGAACGGCTGACAGGCAATGCGTCCCCGAGATGCTTCGCAAGGCGTGCCGCTTGGTCGTCGGTCAGGCTGTTAGTATCGATATTTCTTAGCAATACATCCTGGAAGCTTGAGCAGGCGCAAGAAATCGCCGCCTCTGCGAACCTAGATTTGTCATGCTTCCATGCTTCGTCGCCGCGAATGTCTTTGTCGTAGATGAAAACGGGGTCCGTTCCGTATCCGGTCGGACCGAGCCATAGGAATGTGGTGTCGAAGTCCTTCGGTACTATTTCGCCTGCGGCCGCTAACGCATCCAAATATTGACCCTCGGCACCGGCCACTTCCCATTTGCCAAGGAGGCTTGATGTGGCCAACTGGACGAATGGATCTTTCGTGGTTGAGCGAATAAGGGCTATGCGCCTTGCGGGATCGCGGAGCAAAGAAGGATGGGCAGGATCACGACCGGCTGGAGTCTGTGTCCCAGGAATTTGCGAGTGCGCAAGAATAGTTGAGATTTCAAGCGCGTCGCGTCCAGTCGCAGTGGACAAGGAGTCAAATAATCCAGTGAGCAGACGGTTAGGGACGGCATTACCGCTCGGCAAGGCCGAAGCCTGTGTAGGCACAGCTAGGCTCAGTAGGCGCTCGTTTACAGTCGCGGGTAGTTGGATTTTATGCGGTGCATCCCGACCAAGGGTCAAGACACTTGTTAAAGCACCTTCAACACTTTTTGTCGCGTAGACAAGATAGTTACTACCCGGTACTAGGGGAGTTGGGCCATCGCCATACCACTCCACGTCGGTTAACATAATGTCGGTGCCGAGTTGCTCCGCGGGTCCATCAAGCACAGTTGCGCTTGCGGTCCATTCGCGTTGGCCTTGATAAGTTCCAGAGGCGGGCCCCTGTCGTACGAAATAGTTTGTAACTTTGACCAGCATCAATCCGGAAGGATCAA
>JBBQMJ010000120.1:0-8916 GCA_038328815.1 Fimbriimonadales bacterium
AGACGATTGATATGAGCAAGGACCCGACGATGTACCCGTTCCGGTCGGACAAATACATCCTAGAGTTCTACTACAACCCACGCAGCGGCGCTAACCATATTCAAGACAAGTTTGGTTGGAACGGCGAGGGAATGACGGACACGAACTACCTCAACACAACGGTTCGGCCCGGCACACGCGTAATCTATGCGGCTTTCGAGATTTCCAAGGACCAGATCCTTCGACTTGGCGAATACGACGCAAGCTCGGGCAAGGTGCCAGTCATCAAGTCTAAGGGCTATCAGGAACAGGCCGCATCGGGAGCAAAGGATGACGTCATATTCGTCCCAGCTTTACGATCCGGAGGCAAATAGCGACGAGGGCCGATGCCCGAGCGACCCGGCGGGATGCTACAATTAAGCAGCCCGCCGGGAACTGCGCGGCAGCAGGTCGATGAATCCCGCCAGGGCCGGAAGGCAGCAACGGTAAGTTGATTCTCTGTGCGATGCATAATTCCCGGCTAGCTCGGAGTATCGGCCCTTGGCCTATCTTTCCCTTTACCGCAAGTATCGAAGTCAGACCTTTTCAGCGCTCATTGGCCAGCGACATGTCGTCCGCACTCTGCAGAACGGCATAACCTCTGGCAAGATCGCGCACGCCTATCTATTTACAGGCCCAAGAGGCACAGGCAAGACTTCTACTGCAAGGCTTTTGGCCAAAACCCTTTGCTGTGAAAAGGGGCCCGCAGCGGAGCCATGCAATGTCTGCGAGACCTGCATTGCGATCACTAACGGCTCGTGCATGGATGTGTTCGAGATGGACGCGGCGAGTGAATCCGGCGTAGACGACATTCGCGAGGCGATCGTCGAGGCCGTTGACTATAAGCCGACCTACGCCAAGTACCGCGTGTTCATTATCGACGAAGTCCACGACTTGTCTTCGAAGGCATTTGATGCGCTGCTGAAGACGGTGGAAGAACCGCCTGAGCATGTGATCCTTATTCTTGCGACCACGGAATATAGCAAAGTCCCCCCTACGATCCGTTCTCGCTGCCAGAAGTTCGAATTCCACCGGGCGACGGTTGAGGACACGATTAAGTGTCTTGAGGCCGCGGCAGAAGGGGAAGGAATTGAAGTTGAGCCTGCGGCGCTGGCGGCTATTGGAAGGATGGCGGACGGCGCTTATCGAGACGCGCTTACGCTGTTAGAGCAGGCGATCATAACGGCAGACGGACCGGTAACCCTGCAGCAGGTTTACGATCAACTCGGCCTCATTTCCGATGACCTTGTCGACGGTCTGCTATTTGCAATGAAGGACGCGGACATTGTGAAGATGGTCGGCGTGCTTGAGGAAGTCGCCCGAATGGGCCGAGATCCACGAGCGCTTGTTGAATCCGTACTCTTCAGGCTTGCAGACCTCACAAGGGCAGCTTACGGGATTAGCGAGGGTGAAGGTAAGGAAGCCACGCGCGAGGCCTCGCTGCATGACACGGCTACGCGGCTAGGGCGCGATCGCCTGCTATCGCTACGATCTCAGATCGCGGAAGCTCACAAGGCATTACGCGAGGTCACACTTCCGAGGATTTGGTTGGAATCCGAACTGATCCGCATAGCTACTCAAACAACCGCGCAGCCAGTGCAGGAGAGGCCGAAGATGGCTGCCGAGCCTGTTTCGCCAAAAGCTGAAAAGCCGGCGGCAATTGTGGCAGCAGTCAAGGACAAGCCAACAGCAGTTCAAGAAGAGCCTGCAGAGCCCAAGCCGAAGCCTATCGAGCGCGCCGTTGTAGCCACCGGAAACCTTGACGTTGACACAGCCCAGGAGCTTTGGCTTAAGATGCTTGCGTCCATGCCAGAGAACGCGCCTATCCGTCACCGGTTGGCAAAATCAAACGTCATAGGTGCTAAAGGTGAAGAGATAACGGTTGAAGTCGCCGAGTTTCAGATGGAGTATTTAAAGGATAATCCCAAGCGGCACGCCTTCATTTTGGAAGAGCTCAAGAAGATGACGGGCAAGGTTTATCAGGTCAAATATAAGGCTTCTCTGCAGCAGCAAGCCGACATTGAGTCCGAAGCGGTAAAATTGCCCGCGGAAGGCCAACGACTTCACGATATGGCACGAGAAGTGCTCGGATCGCAATAAGAGAATTAGGATGAAATTACCAAAGAACTTCGGTGGACAAGGATTCGGCGGCATGCTCCAACAGGCTCAGGCAGCTATGGCTCGTGCTCAGGACCTAGAAGCTGAGCTGGAAGCGGAAAGGTTTGAAGTGGATAAGGGCGTCGTAAAGTGCGTCTTCAACGGCACTGGAGAATTGCTTGCTCTTCGAATCAACCCAACGATTGTTGATCCAGAAGACGTGGAAGCGCTGGAAGACTTGATCGTCGGCGCAATCCGCGATGGCTTTGCCACGGCGACGACAATCCGCAACGCCAAAGTCCAACAAATCATGCCCAACATTCCCGGGCTTTAAGGAATGCTCTTTGCCCGGCCGCTTGGTGAGTTGATCGCTGAACTTGAGCGTCTGCCGGGCGTTGGTCCTAAGTCGGCGCAAAGACTTGCCTACCACTTGCTCCGCGTCACCGACGCGGAGGCCAATCGTCTGGCCGACTCGATAAAGAATGCGAAGCAAAAGCTTCGCTTTTGCGAGCGCTGCCAGAATATCAGCGAGCTTTCCGTTTGCGAAATCTGCTCCGATCCCAAGCGCGACCCTACCGTAATTTGTGTTGTCTCAGAACCGCGCGATATTGCCGCTGTTGAGCGTGTCAACGAATACAAAGGCCTTTACCACGTGCTTCACGGTTTGCTGTCGCCCATGGATGGGGTCGGGCCGGAACAACTGAAGGTGAAGGAATTACTTGCGCGGTTGGGTGGGGATATGAACGAGATCATCTTGGCGACCAATCCCACTATTGAAGGCGACGCGACGGCCCTTTATTTGGCAAAGTTGCTGAAGCCGATTGGCATTAAAGTGACACGGCTAGCCCATGGCATGCCCGTCGGTGGTGAACTGGACTACGCAGATTCGGCGACGCTTCTAAGCGCCCTCGAATATCGTCGCGAGATGTAGCTTAGCTCTTTGGCGGATCCTTCTCAGGTTCGCCAGTGGCGAAATCGGGACTGACCAGCTTATCCTCATCGGCCGTCAGGAGCGGTTTTTGAGTCGTGTCCTCGGCCATCAACTTGTCATACAGCTTGGATAACAAACCTTGGTATTTGTCGGATAGAGGCTTAGTCGCCTTGGCGTCCTTTAGCGGGTTCTGCATGAGATATTGGGCTGCGATCCAGGCTTGAGCATCGAGCAGCTTTGCATGGCCATCGGCAAATTCAACGCAGCGTTTCCCGTCGTACCAGGGCTGTGCCTCATAGAAGACAATTGTCTCGCCCAGAGATTTCAATTGCGAGCCGGTATGCCCCGCTAATTTGAAGTTGAAAAGGATTTCGTGGCCTTTCGGATTAGCCGAGCGGGTCCTGGCCATGGTCGGCAAATAGGGCGCTAGCAGGGCGAAGACCGCCTTCTCCGAGCGCACATTTGCATACCTGTCTTCGTGGTCCGACTGAAATAGTATCTCTGAAAGTCCTAACTGCTTCATATTGCTCAGCGTCTGCGTTTTCTGCGCAGCAACCTTGGCCTGCATGAAGACAGGGAACAGGATTGCAGCAATGATGGGGACGCCCATGCAACCACAAACCATAACACCGATGAGGATCCAGGCCCACGCTGGCATCGGCGATCGCTTGGGCGGTGCAACGGGGGGAGCATTCATCGATTACGATGATAGACCATTAGGGACAAATGCAACTGAAAGGAAAAGGGTGAGCAGCTATGTCACCCACCCTAAACTAGCAGAAGGATCGAATCTACTTAGTCTTTTGGAAAGTATCGAGACTCTTTTGAAGGGTTTCTTTCTCGTCTGGCGTCGCCAGAGCGATTCCAGCTTCGATCGATTCAATTGCCTTCGGTTTGTCCCCTTTGGCGAAGTAAGCGTTGGCAAGGGTGTTGTAAAGAGAACTCTTGGATCCAAGGGTCACTTCGATACCTTGCTGAGCAGCTTGAATGGCTAGATCATAATCCCGTTCCTCAATCTTCGCCTTAGGGTCGATGATGGCTCGGGCCAGAGCATTGAGTTCATCGGGGTCGCTCTTAATTGTCGTGCCGAGAATCTCGCGCCCGTAAGCGTAGGCGAGGGCCGGGAGGTTCTGATTCTGAAGCATGATGCTGAACTTCTCGACTGCCGAATCATCGAAGATTACGGGATCAAGGGCGAGCAACTTGTTGCATGCCTCAATAGCTGCGGCCCATTGCTTCTTATCAACCGCATCGTCAAACTCCTTCGAAAGTGGGCGGCCGGCTTCAAAATGAGCCATGGTCGTTCGGTGCTTTTCGGCCGATGCGCTTATATCGAATGTACCGTCGAGAAGACCGTCCAGCGTTTTCTCGAGGTCGGCGGGATCGCCGATCCAGGCGACTTTGCCATCGCCGTTGATCACGTAGGTTGCAGGGATGCCAATCTTGTCTCGGCCGGAGGCGCCCAGCCAGCCTCGCGCCATGTGTCCGTGTTCGTCCGCCCACTGGCTGACCTTTTTCGGGTCCAGGTCCTTGGGCTGGGGATCTACTTGGTCCAGGGCAATATCAAAAGCGATGTCGCCTCGTTTCTGCAGGAATGGCTGAACCTTCTTGGTATCGGGTTCCCAGACGTCGACGCCGATCAAGGTCACCTTGTCCTTGTACTTTTCGTTGATCTTGGCGAGATGAGGGATCGATCGCCTGCAGGGGCCGCACCAGGTGGCCCAGAAATCTAGGACGTAAATATGTCCCTTTTCAAAGCCAGATACTGGGGTGCCTTGGAGCCAGCTTGAGACAGTAAGCGGTGGGGCTTCGTCGCTGATCATCAGCTTGTACGGCTTAATTTGGGCGATGGAAAGGGCGCTGACGGCAAGTAGCACGCCAACCAAGGAAATTGAACGCATGATGTCTCTACGATACCTGGGGCGTATGCCGTTCCTTGGAGAGCGAAGACGCCACGGAGCAAGAGAAATTCAAGAAGATGGGATGCGAAGGCGCTCAATCTCGTAAATACTTAGCATAGAGATACGCATAGGAGGGACCATGCCAAGCATATTAGAGCGAGGTTACGCAGTGGGTGAAGCGCTAGTGGAGACCAGTTGGGTTGCGGAGCACCTGAACGATCCGAATTTTGTGCTTGTGGAATCCAATGAGGACCCTCTTTTGTATTCTGCCGGGCATGCACCTGGCGCTCATGAAGTGGACTGGACGCGCGACCTAAACAATCCTCTGACCCGCGATTACATTCAGCGTGAGGCTTTCGAGAAGCTGATGTCCCGAATCGGAGCAACACCGGACACGACAATCATCTTTTACGGCGATAAAAGCAACTGGTGGGCGACTTACGCCCTTT
Source organism: Fimbriimonadales bacterium (assembly GCA_038328815.1). Taxonomy (GTDB): domain Bacteria; phylum Armatimonadota; class Fimbriimonadia; order Fimbriimonadales; family Fimbriimonadaceae; genus JBBQMJ01. The sequence goes on from JBBQMJ010000120.1 coordinate 5,397, forward strand.
GGGTGTTTGAGCTATTTGGACACATGAACTGCAAGATCATGGACGGCGGACGGCAGAAGTGGATCGATGAGGGCAGACCGCTTTCCAAGGATCGACTAGCGGCGGGAAGTTCGCAGTATCACGCGCCAGAACGTAACGACGACGACCTCCGCGTATTTCGCGATGAAGTGATGCAGCACGTACTCCGCAAAGGGAAGCTGATCGATGTTCGATCGCCTCAGGAGTTTACAGGGGAACGCCTTCATATGGAGGCCTATCCGAACGAGGGGGCGCTGAGAGGCGGGCATATACCTGGCGCTCGCAGCATTCCATGGGCCCGCGCGGTCAACGAGAATGGCACTTTCAAGACGGCAGATGAGTTACGGGGACTGTATGAGAGCGAAGCGGAGCTTTCGCGCCTTGACGATGTGATTGTTTACTGTCGTATTGGTGAGCGCAGCAGCCACACATGGTTCGCGTTGAAGTACCTGTTGGGATATTCCAGGGTTCGCAACTACGACGGAAGCTGGACTGAGTGGGGGAACCTTGTCGGAGCGCCCATCGAGCGTTGAGCCAGTATCCTCCAAAGCTTCAGGAGCAACTCGACATTCTGTCGATGTTTCCGGATCGTGCTGACCGGATTGACGCCTTGGTGGCAATCGGTCAGCGCTATGACGCCCGTGGTGCCGCCGACGTGCCGCGGACGGTTGAAAAGCGAGTGCCTGGCTGCGAGTCGGAGGTGTTTATTGATACTAAACCGATGGGTTCGGGGCTGAAGTATTTGTTTGCGGTGGACAATCCGCAAGGCATATCGGCGATGGCGCTTGCCGAACTGTTGGACGAGGGGCTCTCTGGCGTGGCCCTTGATGTCGTGGCGAAGGTTCCGGACGACCTGGTTTATGAGGTTTTTGGGCGCGAGCTCTCAATGGGTAAGAGTCTGGGGCTCACCGGCATGTTGCGGATGGTCAAGCATGAAGCGGCAAAGGTTCTTGCGTCAGGCTAGCCATGCCGACCAGGGAGCAACCGGAACCACCGGTAAGAACCAACCGGCGACTACTCGCTTATTCGATGATTTGGCCTCAACCCCCAATGCTCTACCAGGTGGCAGCCGTCTTTTGGGTTATGTATTGAGTTAAGTGCTCAATATGGTACATATCGTGACCCAGAAGCATGTTGGCCATATCTTCCAGGGAGATGATGCCTCGCTCTGGATGGTCAATCGTGATCTTGAATTGTTCGGGGGTGATCTCTTTCAAAAGTGCAACGGTAGCCTTCCGTACTTGCACAAATCGATCCGCCTCTTTGTTGGCGTTGCGGCTGGCGTAATCTCTGTCGATCGCGAATTGACCTTCATCATAAACGACGATCCTGGCGCTTGGCGATTCCAGGCCCTTTCTAAAGCGCTCTTGCCAGATGGGCTCCCAGTCGGCAAGGTGGGCAACGGCCTCTCTCAACGTGAATCTATCTGGACCAGTTTTCTCATCCCACTTCGACTCTGGGATTTCGCGAACAAGCCTTTGCACGACGAGTGGTCCGAATTCAACCGTGGGCATAAGATAGGGATTCATGGTTGATATAGCCTACTGCCATAAGGTGGCTATCGTTAGCGGGATATCGCGTGAGAACCGGCGATCTTCCTCCGTAGAACTGTCAGGAGAAATAGAATGTCAAAGGAGCATTCAAAGGCGCTTTCGCGCAGACAAAAGAGGCGACAAACATGCAAACTGCTACTAAGATGGAATTGAAACTCGTTCAAGTGCCGCAGGCAATACCCGACAAGGTTTACACGACGGAAAGCGCTGGTATCAGCCGCAAGACTCACGATGAGCACCTTAAACTTTGGCAAGGATATGCCAACAAGACCAACGAAATCCGTAAGGCGCTTGCCGAGCTAGACACCGATCCAGCCAAGGCCAATCAGATCTTTAGCCAGATGCGCGCGCTAAAGGTCAATTACGCCTTTGCATATGGCGGATTTGTTAACCACAACGTCTACTTCGAGACGATCGGCGGAAAGGGTGGGCCTGCTTCGGGTGACGTGGCGACACTGATCAACGACACTTACGGTTCTTTCGAGAACTGGGGTGCCGATTGGAAGGCAACTGGAATTGCTGGCCGAGGTTGGGCTTATTTAGGCTACGACCACGAAGAGCAGCGCGTGTTTAACTACATCGGCGACGCTCAGGACACGTTCCCGGCGTGGAACAATACTTTGCTTCTGGCTATGGATGTCTACGAGCACGCGTACTATCTGGATTTCCAGACGGCCCGCGCTAAGTACATCGATGCTTTCTTCCAGGTGATTGACTGGAACGCGGTCAACGGCCGCTTAGCCGCAGCTAAGTAACCGCTAAATGGCCTCCAGATTTTAATAACCTGGAGGCCAGGTTTGGTAGGGGACGCTGTCCTCAGCGTCTGATCCGGAGCCTACAGAGACTTCCGTGCTACCTTGCTATTTCACAAACTGGACGAGGCCGACCGAGTTGCCGTCGGGATCGCTGATCTCTGCCGACCAGCCGACTCCGTCGATCATGCTCTTGCCCCCTTTGATGGCGCCGCCGCTTTTTTCGACCCGCGCTAAGTAAGCGTCGACGTCGTCAACCTCGACCCAGACTGAAGGTGAGCGGCCTGGCGAAGCCTTTTCTACTTTCTGCAGGCCACCAAGGTGGGTGTCGCCAAGTCCGAATACAACCATCGTGTCGCCAAACGACCTGAAGGTCCACTCGAACATCTTTTCAAAGAATGCCTGAGACCTCGCAAGGTCAGTTGATTCAAATTCGATGTGACAGATGCTGTTTTTTGCCATGAACTCATCTTAGCGAGTTGCCGCCGGCGTCGTTCGACCGAAATTGCTAATTTGAACCTGGCGCAGAGAAGCCGGGCTCCAGGCAGGAGCCACCCTGCGTCTACTGGCAAGGGAGAAGCGACTTCCGATATGCGGTCGGAGTCATTCCTGAGTGCTTCTTGAATAGCCTCCCGAAAGCACTTTGGCTGATAAAGCCGAGGGAGCAGGCGATTTCGCCGACGGTCAGGTCGCGTACGGCCAGCATTTGCTCGGCCGCTTTCAGTCGCCTGGCCGTTAGATACTGATGCGGCGTAATGCCGTGGACCTCATGAAATAGTCGCAAGAAGTGGTGACGGGATAAACCTGCGACTAGGGCAGCCTCTTCCAGTGAACCTAAATCCAAATGGCAGCGGTCCAAATACGCTTTGGCATCGTCCAAACGTTCATAGAGATCCGTTCGTGTGGACCATCGTCTTGCCGGCACGCCCATGGCGCCCAGCGCGAATGCGCATGGGGTCCGTCCGGGCGGTATTGCGGGGCGTGATGTCACTGAATCCATTCTCACACGTAGTTTAATGCAGAGACCAATCTAATGCAGCCTGAAACCGAATCAAACGAAAGACCGACGAGACCAGCCAGAACTGAATCTGGTTGGGCGTTTCGTGTTGCCACGGTAAGCGGCATTCCCATCCGAATACATTTTACGTTCCTTTTGGTGTTGCTGTGGGTTGGAATGGCGACTTATCGCTCGCCCAA
>JBBQMJ010000121.1:0-8904 GCA_038328815.1 Fimbriimonadales bacterium
AACGCGTCTCGCTGGGTCCAAGGTATGGCTTTACAGCATCGGGGTAGGAGGCAGGGAATTTGGCATCAGCCAGTTCGCCCCTATAGTCGACAACATGGGTTTTTACGGTGAACCGGATACCAAATAGAGTGTCATCTGGGACTTTGAACACCTTTAGGTTAAATCCAGCAACGGATTCGTCGGCGATGTCGGTCACGCCGGTGATGGAAAGATTCTGCAAAGTCATACTGGCGTCGGGTGATTCCGGAACAGGTATGTAAAGGAATCCCTTGTTTGTGCGAATGCCCCCTCCGTGTTCCACTTTGCAGCGGAAGTCGACCTGCACGGTCTTTTCAGTGGAGGGCACGATAACGCCATGGACTGGATCTTGCGTCAGCTTGTTTGCAAGGACGCAAAGGGCTGCAGCCAGTAGGGACATAAGGGAATTCTACAACAAATTTGGCAGGCGCCTGAACGTCCGGGGCCGTGTAAACTCGGCAGCGAACCAATGAGGAACCCTTTCAGCCTTCTCGTCGCAACGCTACTAGTTACTGCCGCTAGCGCGCAGCAGCCCCAAGGAATCGAGAAGCGCATCGATGCCCTCCTCAAGCGGATGACCTTGGAAGAGAAGTTGGGTCAGATGTCCCAAACAGGGTTTCCGACTGTCAATGCGAACGCAAAAGAAGAGGTTAGGAAGGGCCGCTGGGGATCCTTTTATAACGGGGGCACGCTCGCCGAAAAGCTGGAGCTTCAAAGAATAGCCGTCAAAGAGAGCCGACTCGGGATTCCCATCATATACGGACAAGACGTGATCCATGGATACCGCACGACTTGGCCAATTCCCCTCGGGCAAGCCGCTACTTGGGATCCCGAACTAGTTCGCCAGGGTGCGCGCCTTACCGCTCAGGAAGCAACTTCGGACGGAATCCACTGGACATTCTCTCCAATGGTGGATATCGCGCGCGATCCTAGGTGGGGCCGAATAGCAGAAGGCTATGGCGAAGACCCCTTCCTTGGCAGCGAGATGACCAAGGCCACCGTGCGTGGCTATCAGGGCGACAAGCTCTCCAACCCCGATTCCATGGCCGCCTGTGTCAAGCATTATGTAGGTTACGGCGCTGCAGAGGGCGGGCGCGACTACAACACAACGTGGATTCCCGAAAACCTGCTTCGGGAGGTGTACCTGCCGCCGTTTCACGCCGCCAAGGAAGCTGGCGCTGCATCGTACATGTCCGCCTTCAACGCCATAAACGGTGTGCCGGCGAGTGGAAATCCATTCACTTTGCGACAGGTGCTCCGCAAGGAGTGGGGGTTCGACGGGTTTGTGGTTAGCGATTACGCGTCGATCGAGGAAATGATTGAGCATGGCTACGCGGCGGATGAGTCGGACGCCGCTCAAAAGGCAATTAGTGCCGGCGTGAATATGGAGATGATCAGCCGCACGTATTGGATGCACGGCAAAGAGCTGGTAGCTGCTGGCAAAGTTAAGTTGTCGACAATCGACCAGGCGGTGCGCGAAATACTTCGCATCAAGTTCCGCCTCGGACTGTTCGATGCCCGCGCTCTCAACTCACCCAAGCCTATTCTCCAGCCCAGTCCGGAGGCGATCGAAGTGGCCCGTCGTTTTGCCGACGAGAGCCTTATTCTGCTTAAGAACGAAAACAACGCATTGCCGCTCAGCTCTTCGATCGGCAAGCTCGCTGTCATTGGGCCCCTCGCAGATGACGCATCTGATCAGATCGGCACCTGGGCGGGCGACGATACCGCGGGCGTGGTCACACCTTTGGCTGCACTGAAGGCGGAGCTAGGTGCTCGCGTCCTTTTTGCGCCAGGCCTCAAGGACGCCCGGTCTACAGACCATTCGGGCTTCGCTGTGGCTGTCGATGCGGCGGCACAATCGGATGCGGTTTTGCTAATTTTGGGTGAAGACAGCGGTCTTTCGGGAGAAGCGAACTCTCGAGCCCATCTGGACCTTCCCGGCGCCCAGGCCGAACTCGTTGAAGAGATCGCCAAGACTGGCAAACCGATCATCGCCGTTGTCATGGCGGGTCGTCCCCTAGCCTTTGGCGCGTTGGCGGATAAATTCTCCGCAATCTTGTACTCGTTTCACCCTGGACAGATGGGCGGGGCTGGGGTCGCAGATGTCATTCTGGGTCGCGTGAGTCCCTCGGGCAAGACGCCGGTTTCGTTTCCGAAGTCGGTCGGCCAAGTTCCTATTCCTTATAACCACTTGAACACCGGACGGCCCCACAATGACCGCGATCACTACACGACCGGCTACAACGACGAAAGCTCAGATCCCGCCTATCCCTTCGGCTTTGGATTGTCCTATTCCAAGATTGTGTACTCCAACGTGCATGTCACGCCGGGCCGAATATTCGCAAACGGTACGGTTCAAGTTACGGCAGACATATCGAACGCTGGCGATCGGGATGCGGACGATGTCGTTCAGCTATACGCCCGCCGCCTAGTGGCGAGTGTTGCGCGTCCGGTGAGGGAGCTCAAGGGTTTCCGGCGGGTGCACCTTAAAGCGGGAGAAAAGCTCACTGTGACCTTCCTTCTCAAGGCGGACGATCTCAGTTTCTACAACCAGGCAATGAAGCGCGTATGCGAACCTGGCAAGATTGAGGTCTGGATAGCCCCTAACAGTGTTTCGGGGGTCAAATCTACCTTCACAATTGTGGAATAGCCTTCAGACCTCAAAGCCTTTAGGGCCGAATCCGAAGGCATCTAGAAATCTGGTGCGCGGGAAAGGACTCGAACCTTCACGCCTTGTGGGCACTACCACCTCAAGGTAGCGCGTCTACCAATTTCGCCACCCGCGCGCAGAAGTGAATTATACCAACGTCCGGCGGTAAACAACTGACGGTCAGAACTTGACGCTGAGTTGCGTGGTGATTAGGCCGCCCCTGGCCGTCGTCGACGAGCTATCTAGGAAGGGGCTGAAGCCGGTGACGCCATCGCTGTCGTAATCGCTGACTTGCCACATGAATCGAAGCTTTGTGGCGGCGCTAAGGTTCATGCCGAAGCCAAGATTGACCCACCGCTCGACAGGCGATCCGCCAGCGAAGGAGATCGTGGATCGGTCTGCCAAGTCCCAACGTGCTTCCTCATAGCCCAGGGTGACGTCGTAGCGCTTTCCCACCGAATAGTCCAGACCAATCACATAGCGCTGGATCTTGTCATCAGGCGAGAGCGTGGAACTGGGCTTGCCTGTTCCCGTATAGAATTCGCCGCCCGCGGTTAGTTTAAGCGCCTGCGACAAGTCGTAGTGGACATCGCCGGTGAAGCCCTTGATGTCGGTAGGGTTCCACCAGATGCCGATCCTGCCCCAGTCGCCGGGTGCGCTGAATTGGGGGGCGATGTAGCGGTATCCAGCTTTTGCGCCGTAGCGCTTCCAATCTTTGTTGACGTTGACCCAGAAAGCATCGTTGTCCTGCGTAATAAGAGACTTGTTGTTGCCCATCAGGTCGCTTCTGCTGTATCCGCCTTCAATGGAAATATCGTTGGCCGATAGCTTAAGATCGCCGCCATAGACTCGCACGTTGTTAGCCTGGCTGGCGCCAACTGCTTGGGTCGAGTCCGCCGACAGCCAAAGGTAAGCAAGGTTCAAAGTGCCTGCTCTTGTGATCGGGACATCAAGGCTCGTTCCCAGGCTCTGATCAACGGTCAGGAGATCGGGAGTGATGCCGCGGGGTCGGTTGACGCCGACCGTAAACGGCCCGCTCTCTGCGCCAGCTTGCATGGTCTGCAGCGGGATGCTACCGGTAGTGCCAGCTTGGCTGAGATTGTTCCGTCCGCCAAAGAACTTGAGCTTGGTCGCGCCGTAGTCCAGGGTGACGATCGCGCCATCAAAGTTCCACTGGCCGCCATCCCATCGATCGTTGACGAAATAGGGCGTGTTGTCTGGTCGCTGGAAGATGTAGGGATTGATCGCATAGCCAACGCGGCCCATTTCCGTGTTGAACGGAATACCGGCGAGGCTGGAATCGAAGGTGATTGCGAAGTCTTGCAGATAGATGCTGGTCTGTGACTCCGAAAACGGGCTGCCAGGAAAGGCTCTGGACTGGTCGCCGAAGGTGAGGTTTCCAAGCGAGTTAGCGCCGGCAGGCCCGCCCACCATGTTGCCAGCGACGACGGTGCCCTTGAAGTTCGCGCCGTCGGTATTGTTGGTTGAAAGTGTGATGCCCGTTTCTTGAAGAATGCTCAGGTCGCGGCTGGCGCCGACTCTTGCGGCGTTATCAAGGAACCCTGCTCCGTATGAACCACGGCCCACGCCAGTAGGTCTGCCGTCAACCGAGATACCGAAATCGCCTTTGGAGCTATATCCACCCAAGGTTAGGAGGTCCATTTCGCCGCGTAGATCGATGGGGAGCTTCTTCTTTTCCAGCGTATCGACTCTAGCCTAAAGCTTGGAAAGATCGTCCTTCATCGCCTCTACGTTCACTCCCATCGATGTGAGCTCTTTCTCGAAGGTTGTGGAGAGCTTCTTGAGGTCTTCTAAATCAGTACCTGATTCTCGCAAACCCAAGAGGCCGCTCTGAATCCTAGCGTTTGCTTCTCTAAGGTTATCAAGGTCTTTGCTCGAAACCTCCGAACCGGAATTCAATTTGGTGCTTAGGGTTTGAAGTTGGTCCTGAAGGCTTTCGGTTTGCGACTTCAAATTAACGTAGGCCGCATGAACTGCTGCCGCAAGCTCATACCGGCTGGCGACCCTTCCTCCCCTGTAGAGGCCGTCTGGGTACCCGGCCAATATGCCGTCCTTCTTGAGACGGGAAAGGCTCTCATATGCCCAATGGTTAGCGGGGGTGTCGGGGAAAGAATCCTGGGCGCAGGCAACGGCGCAAAGGGCTGAAAGCCCGGTTATTGCGACCAGTTGTCTTAGCGCGCGTTTCATTGCTTATCTCAGAGGGTTCTACTAATCCTATATAACGGCACTAAAACGGGGTCTATTAGTTCAAAAAGTCCTATAGATCAATATTTGCCGAGATTGAGGCAGGATTGCAAGGGAAAGTGACCATTGGGCAACCAAGCTAGATATTGACGCGATTGCGCTAGAGAAATCTGGCAACGCGGCCAGCGCCATCAGTATCCGCTGATATGGCCGAATCTGCAAGGCTTTTATTGCTTGCGGCTGACATACATTGCCTCGACTTCGTCGAGCATCAGCGGGCGCCGCCCCCAATTGCCTGCGGTGCCTCCGTAAACATGGTCGACTCGGAAGCCGGCATCTTGCAGCATTCGCACTACCTCCGGGGCGATGAAGAGGCGCTCGCGGATGTTCATGATGCGCATGCCGTCGGGCAGGTCCCATTCGTCGTCGTAGTTGGCGACCATGGTTGCGGGGTCGAAACGGCCATCGCCAACATGCTCATCCTTCATTTGTCGCAGGGCGGAGTAGCCGTTCAGGGCTGTTAGTAGGAATCCAGCACCTGGTTTTAGGCAGGCAGAGGTGCGCTTGAGGATGTCCGAGTCGTGTTGCGTTGGGTCGTCGGTTGCGCCAATTAGGCCAAAGCCGCCTTCGCATACACAGAGACCGGCATCGAACCGTTCATCTAGAACAAATTTGGTTGCGTCGTCATTGACCCAGTTGACTTCAACACCAGCCGCCTTCGCTTTACCTTCGGCGACCGCCAACATGCCAGGCGAGAGATCTATGCCGGTCATTTTAAAGCCACGTTTCGCAAGCTCGACGGAGTGTCGGCCCGTGCCGCAGCCGACATCGATGATTTTGGCGCCAGCGGCAATTGGGAAGAGGGACAAAAAGAAATCAACCTCGGCGGCCGTGTTCTGGGTAAACACATTCTGGTCGTAGGAGGTCGCGTGGGAATCAAAAAAGCCTCGCCAGTCGGTCGGAAGTACCCCGGAATCCATTGGTTTCAAGATACCGCTTACGGGTTGGGCTTCGCATAGCGTTCAAATTCCGAAAACACTAACTGGCACGCCACATGCTTATACAATTTGCATATGTTGAAGGGCAAGCTGCCCTGGCCGAAGTTTGTTCGGTGGACTCCTATCGTCGCGGTCCTGCTCGTAGCGGGATTCTTTGGCTACCGCGTCGTCGCTGATGTGAGGTCGGCCGCCCGCTCACTGCCTAACGAGATTCGATTAGCACGCCTCGAAGGCCTTGCCGTGGAGCCATCTGATCTCTATCGTTCGGTCACCGCTAAAGATAATGCAGCCCCGATCTATGAAAAGGCGATTGAAGCCTTCGACAAGCGTCCCTTTGGCGAGACCAATAATCGGTTTGAAGCGCTAAACCACTTCTTGGCTGATGGGGACGATGCGACGCTAGTCCAAGCAAGCTTGGATAAATGGAGCGGTGCGCTTCTCCTTGCTACCCAGGCATCAATGAAGCCCGAATGCGACTTCCAACATGTTTTGCAGGCCGGTGTAGGAACTGAATTTTCCGATCTTAAGTGTTTTGTGAAGCTACTGAGCGCTCGGGCGATTCTTCATCGGAGCTTTGGCGACTTGGACGCAGCCCGGCGCATTTCAGTTCATGCTGGCTCTGACCCTACGCTTGCAAGCGCGCTAGCGGAAGCGCAGTGCAACCGAATATGGATGGACGCTAGCCTGCGGTTCGTCAAGACTTGCGCTGATGAGCCGAGTGTTGTCTTGGCTACAAGCCGTCTGGTTGCCAGCGCCCAGATGCCGAATCTGAAATCCCGCCTAAGTGGCGAGCTTGTCCTTGCTAGAGCGCGGATTCGCCGAATGACATTTAAGCGCGACGAGAACACCGACACTCTTGATCCTGCCGCAGAGGCAGGCGGGAACATCGGCAGCAACGAACTGGCAGTCGAGGCTGCCGAATCGCGGCTCATAAGCCTTTTCCGGAAACTAAACGCGAGCCTGCCGTCTGATACGCTCGATTGGAACGGGCAGATAGAAGGATTTAGCGCTGTTTGCAACAGTGAGCAGGACCGATATTCTGCGCGTTTGAACCAGTATCTCCTTCCAGCGATCCCGGAGGTGGCGAGGGAGTGTCGAAAGGTTGCCGAGCGTGGGAAGGAAGTCGAACAGGCGATTTCCCAGGCCTTAAGCCACGTGCCGGACCAAGATTCTTCGGCCCTGAGTATGAGCTGATTCCGACACCTTGACCTCAGCGACTGGGGCGCAGGTCCTCTCCCGCGGAGCGGGAGAGGAATGGAGATTACTACCAGCCGCGGCCGGCCATCAGTTCTTTCTCGCCGAGAGAGCTGACGCTGATGCCGACCATAGCTTCGCCCAAATTCTTGCTGATTTCGGCGAGCTTCTTGGCGTCGTTATGGAAAAGCACGGATTCGACGATCGCCTTGGCGCGTCGCGCTGGGTCGCCCGATTTGAAGATGCCTGAGCCGACGAAGACGGTTTCAGCGCCGAGCTTCATCATGAGCGCGGCATCGGCGGGAGTGGCAATGCCACCGGCCGAGAAATTGGGGACGGGCAACTTTCCGGTCTCGTGAACAATGCGGATGAGTTCAAGGGGCGCCTGGTGCTCTTTGGCAAGCACGAACAGCTCATCTTCCCGGGCGCCTTGAACCTGCCTGATTTCGCTCATGATCGTGCGCATATGCCGGACGGCTTCTACGACGTCGCCGGTGCCGGCCTCGCCTTTCGTGCGGATCATCGCAGCGCCTTCGGCACAGCGTCTCAGCGCCTCGCCAAGGTTGCGAGCGCCGCAAACGAAGGGACCGGTGAACACATGTTTGTCAACGTGATTGGCGACGTCGGCCGGCGTTAGAACCTCGCTTTCGTCGATGAAATCGACTTCCAGAGCTTCCAGAATCTCGGCTTCAACAAAGTGCCCGATACGGCATTTAGCCATCACTGGGATGCTAACGACCTTCTTGATGCCAAGGATCATTTCGGGATCGCTCATGCGTGAGACGCCGCCTTCGCGCCTAATATCGGCGGGGACACGCTCAAGAGCCATGACCGCCACGGCGCCTGCATCTTCGGCAATCTTCGCTTGCTCGGGGTTGATCACGTCCATGATCACGCCGCCCTTTAGCATCTCAGCGAGGCCGACTTTCTCGCGCCAAGTCTTCTTTCTCGCCTCTACACCCGTATGTCCGTTAACGCCAACTTCAGATTTCATTTCTTGTATTCATCCAGCACAAAAGGCGCCCGCAGGCGCGTTCTTCGGCCCCTAAAGTATACCGCCGGAGTCTGAGACGGCTATGGAGCCAGTTTGCGGGTACGAATCCTTCTACTCGGCGGCGCGCGTTGCAGTCACGGGATGGCTCTTATGAGGCACCGCCAAGCACATTAGTTGTCTCTGACTGAATCGCCCCGGAACGCCGGCAAAACGCATCCGGCGCCTACTGGCGGTGGTCTGGGAGATGCGTTTTCTTCTCTTCAGTTGCGCCCATGCGTAACTGGACAGCTCGGAAGAAGGGCGAGTCTTCACGAAATATCCTTCGCAGCGTAAAGAATCCCAGCACTTCCCCACCGACTTCGGCCAGGAGCGTCAAATCTGCATTGCATTGCTCGCTGATTTCGGCTTCGCCGAGCGTCCAGCTTCCATCGTTACTTACAAAGAATGAGAACGTGTTCCGTCCCGCCTTGCGCGACGCGACCTGCCAGACCATGATCACACCATCTACCTGGTTTCGTTGTTGGATCGTTACCTTGTAGCGCTTGTCTCGAGAGACGTAGATCAACTGAATGGCGTCACGTTGTAGCAGGGAATAAGCTCGCTCCGATTGATCAAGGCTTGGCGCCGGAGAACGATCAGCTTGTTACTCAGCGCAGCGCCGCTAATGGGCTTTCGAGATCGTGCTAGCTCGATTAAGCCGGGTAGCAAGACCGAGCCAAACGGGTGCTCAAACACAGCAGCATGCGTGTCGAGCGCCATATAGAGTGCCGGACTTGCAGTAAGGGCTTTCACGTCGTTGCAGGGAGCCTACATGGCAAGCGCCGCAACATGCAAGGTTGAGCTTG
>JBBQMJ010000122.1:0-8813 GCA_038328815.1 Fimbriimonadales bacterium
CTCATGTCGCCCAGGCGACGAACACAAAACCCAGCGCGCCTTCAGCGAAAGCGTGGAGGAGTATGTGGAGGGCATATTCAAGCTTCAGAAAGACGTCGGCCGTGTTACGACCGGCGACCTAGCCACCTACATGATGGTTAGCGCCGGCTCTGCCACGACGATGATCAAGAAGATGGCGGAACTGGGCTTGGTCCAACACGAACCTTATCAGGGCATCGTTCTCACTGAATTTGGCAGCAAAGTCGCCAAGCAGCTTCTGCGTGCTCACCGAATCCTCGAGGTTTTCCTTGTCGACAACGTTGGCGTGCCCTGGAACGACGTCCACGAACTCGCCTGCAAGCTGGAGCACTACATCTCGGAGGACATCATCCGTCTCATCGAAGCGAAGATGGAATTCCCCAAGACATGCCCGCACGGAAATCCAGTAGATGCCGACATGCCCGATCCTAGCGTACGCCTGCAAGATGCTACTCAGGGAAGGCTGCGGATGGTCAGGGTCAGTAACGAAAGGGTCGAATTCCTAATGCACCTTGAAGCCATCGGCCTCCTACCCGGCCGCCAGTTTGATGCCGTGGGATCAACTTCCATCGATTCGCTCATCCATTTGAACATCGACGGCAAGCCGCAGACCGTTGGCCAGGAAGTAGCCAGGCACGTTTGGGTGGTTCCCGCTTAACGTCTAGTTAAGGGTTCATTTCTCAGACTCTTTGTGCGAATCAAGCAGCCCCCTGTACGTCAAGCTTTTGCGCGAAACCCGTATTTGTCCGGTGCGCATTTTTCCAGCCTCCGCCGACAATGCAGTAAAGGTCGGATCAGGGATTTCCAGCCTCTAAGGCAGCCCCAACATGATTGCTCTCATTGCTAGTCTAGCGCTTGCCACTTCTCGGTCTAACGCGGCCGCGTGCTCCTACGACAGCTTCCGCTCAGGCAGGGCAATCTATCATGTGGTCACTGCAGACTTAAGCTGCGGCTTGGTACATGCCACGACCATTCGGTCAAATCTCAAATCTCCAACCAGACTCATCTACGGCAAGCACCCCCTTGCAGCGATTACAGGCACCTTCTTCAACCCTTATGGCGGAAGGCCCGTTGGCGATGTCCTTGTAGATGGGCATCTAACTGATGCAGGCAATCGAGGCTCAGCCGTTGGAATCGCCTGGAATGGCGAGGCAACAATTTTCGATACACCATTTTGTCGCTCCGTGGATTGGTCGCCTTACCGTTACGGACTTCGTGGCGCCGTGAGGCTAATCGAAAATGGGCGGGTTCAACCGAACCCTAGAGCCCAGCACTTCCACGATGCAAGGATTTGGGGCCGCGCCGCTCGAACTGCGGTCGGGATAACCAAAGCGGGCAAGCTGGTGCTTTGCGCCACAAACTCTAATGTCACGCTAAGCGAGCTTGGGCGAGCAATGCTGTCCCGTGGCGTTCGAAATGCCGTGAGCCTAGATGGCGGCGGTTCGACGTGCCTTTACTACCGAGGTTCGATGGTTGTGCGGACAGGCCGCGCTCTAAGCAACATGTTGCTGCTCGAACAGAACTAAGACTCTACGCAGCCACTTGTTGGTCGAACGCGCCCATCCTGTCGGCGGCCCACGTGACAGCCTTTTGATATGAGGAGTTGATCTCGCTCAACGAAATGAGAGGTTCGATTAGATCCCAGTGGCCTTGTTCGAAAGCAAGCACGATCCTGAGGGCATCGCCAAGTTCGCCAGCGCTCTCAGGGTCCGTGAGTGCCGAGTTGATCTCTGCGTCCAATGGCAACTGGCTAAGCAAGTCCTCCATGGGAGTGTCTAGAAGAGCATCAATGACTGAGAACAGGCCCACCGTAAAGGATCTCTCCTTTCCGGGCAGTTTCCGCGAGTCAGTTATGAGTTCGCACATCTTTGCCCTGACCAAAGCCGTGGCAAGCAGATCTGGCGGCTTGTTGCTGGAGGCGGAGATCGCAATCAAAGTTGCCAACGAGGCCACGGTCTGGATGCCGAGAAACATAACGGCCTGTCGAATCGTTTGAACGTGGTCAGGCATACCCATCTGCGCCGATCTCACCATCTTAAGGAGCCTATGCGACAGCGGTAAGTCCGTGACAATCAATTCCTCAAGCTGGCCAATCGTCAAGGTCGGGTCTTGAAGCCTGGCAGCTATCTGAAGAGAGGTAAGCCGGTTAGGCGGAATCGAACGGCCTTTAATGATCTCGGGCTTGGAAAAGAAATAACCCTGAAAGAGCTCAAAGCCAAGGATCTTACACTGCTCGTATTCTGCCCGCGTCTCCACTTTCTCCGCAAGAAGGGTGACGCCGGGGCCTTGTACAAGCTTAACTTGAAATGGCAACCGCGATCCCAGCGCCATAACGTCAAGCTTGATAATGCTTGCGAAAGGCAAAAACTCCTTCGAATGTGGGTCTGCATCAAAATCGTCCAAAGCGATAGTAAAGCCAGCGGTTCGAAGCCTGCGGATCATCTCGATAGTCTCGGGCGTGGCACGCACCGTTTCAAGAATTTCAATAACGACTTTGTCTTTGGGCAGAAGTAGTGCCGCGCCGGACAACAGAATTTCTTCATCGATATTGATAAAAGCTTTGGAATCTCCGACCAATCTCGTCAACCCAATATCGATGAGGGTGCTGACAAGAGAACGTGCGGAATCCTCGGGAGCAATGTTGCCGGCAAAATTGGCGGTGCCCGATCGGTACAGCAACTCGTAGGCGGCAAGTCCCTGCGACTTGTCGTAAATGGGCTGTCTCGCCATGAAAACTTCTGCTGAGTTCGCCATTCTAGTCTGTCAATCGTGATAAATCGAACTCGAAGTTCTTCTGGTCGCCTGGGGCATACGTGATTCGCCCTTATTACTAAGACTATCGGTCGAATGGCGGCGAAGCCTTAGCGCAAAGTCACTGGGCTCGCAGGCGCAGAGGGTTGCGAGGCCCGTGGTTCTTGCACGAGCCAGCATAGGCGGTAGAATTCGCCTGGTTTTGAACTCACCTCACCTCTCGATTGTCATCCCCGCGTACAACGAGCAAGATCGGATTCTGTCCAGCTTGCAGCGGATCGCCGAATACTACTCCGCCCAGGAATACACGTGGGATGTCACCGTAGTGAGCGATGGCAGTTCAGACCGAACCAATCACATTGTCGAAGAATTCGTAGGAGATCACCCTGGCTTCAAGCTAGTTGCCTACTCGCCAAACCGAGGGAAGGGTTACGCAGTTCGGCATGGAATGCTCCTCGCCTCCGGCGAGCTTGTCCTCTTCATGGACGCCGATCTCGCCACGCCCGTCGAAGAGACAGAGAAACTGCTAGGCCACATGAAAGCTGGCGCTGACGTCGCCATAGGCAGCCGCCCGATGCGCGAGAGCGACCTGACCAAGCATCAGCCCTGGCTGCGCGAGCGGTTCGGTCGCATGGCCAACAAGGTCGTCCAGCTCCTTGCTATAAGAGGTATCAGCGACACCCAATGCGGCTTCAAAATGTTCACCGCCAAGTCATGTAATGAGATTTTTTCACGTGGCAAAATGAACGGCTTTTCGTTCGACTTCGAGGCCCTCATGATCGCCCGCGACCTGGGCATGCGCATTGACGAGGTTCCGATCAGTTGGGCTCATCAAGAAGGATCGAAAGTGGTTTTCTGGCGCGATTACCCCAGGTCCCTGCGCGACTTGATCAAACTAAGAGCGATGGGCGCGACAAAGCGTCTGGAGCCATCAAAGACTGATGGCGGGACGTAGAAACAAATATGGACTACACAGTTGGCTCAGTTTCCTACACGAATGCAAGGCCACTGGTTCATTCGCTCGCGGGCAAGGTGCAAGTCGAACTTGCTGTGCCTTCCGCCCTTCCAGAACTCCTTGATAGTGGCGAAGCTCAGGCGATTCTCGTTTCAAGTTTTGACGCGCTCAGCACTCCTGGTCGCACCTTTGCCGAAGGTTGTTCGATCGGCTCTCTAGGCGCAGCCGGAAGTGTCCGTCTGTTTAGCATGGCGCCGTTATCGGAGATCAAGAGTCTAGCGCTCGATCAGAGTTCGCTAACCAGCAACAACCTCGCGCTAATCGTGCTTGCCGAGCAATACGGAATCAAGCCAACCACGGAAACCTTCCCCCCAAATTTGGGCAAGATGCTGAAATCGAATGACGCCTGCGTACTCATCGGCGATAAGGGTTTGGCGACGGATGGAACTGGCCTGGATGTGATGGATCTCGGCCAGGAATGGCTTAATATGACCGGCTTGCCGTTTGTCTGGGCGCTATGGGTCGGCCGCGACGATCTCTCCGAGGAACTAGTTTCTATCCTGAACGACGCCAGAGCCTGGGGCCAAGCCCACCTAGACGAAATAATCCCCGACGCCATGGCACGTTCCGGCTGGGACGAGCCCACAGTGAGGAAATATCTCGGCGAGACGATGAACTACGATCTCACTGACCGCCATTTGGAAGGCCTGCAACTATTCCGCACACTTCTCATAAAGCACGGCCTAATGCCCAAAATCCCCTTCCCAAGGATCGTCCACGGCACTCCATTGACGACCGTTTAGCCACTATTCATTACAAACTGTTATAAAAATAACACAAAGCCGCAAAGGTGTGTTATATTTATAACGGAATGGTCAAAGACGGCATTGAATACATCAGCAAACGCTTCCAGCAGATCATGGATCTTGCCTACAAGCACGGTCAAGTAACCGCACAAGACTTAGAGCGTGAGCTTTCTGGCAACCCCTCAAACTCCACCGTCCGCACGCAATTAAGGGTCCTTGAAGAACGTGGTTACCTCATCCGCTCTGAGGAAGAGGGTCGCTACTCCTACGCCCCTGCAAAACCGAAGCCCACAGCCGCGAAAGCCGCCATGCAACGGTTCCTATCAACCTTCTTTGATGGCTCGGTAGACATGGCCCTCGGAACCCTGCTGTCGGCAAAAGAAGCCGACCTCACTGATGACGATATAGACCGGCTTCAACAAATCCTCGATGAAGCCAAGAGGAAAAGACAATGAACGAAATCACTGATCTGATGTTGAGCTTCGGCGTGAAAGCCCTGGGCCTCTTGGTCCTCGCCTTCGCAATAGCTTTAGGAATGCGGAAAGCTTCTTCAGCCCATCGTCACGCCGTTTGGCTGGTCGCCCTTATGAGTGTCCTTCTGGTTCCGCTCGTCTGGCTTAAAGCCCCAAGCGTTGAAGTTCCGATCCCTTCCCAACCCGCAGTCAGCAATGTGCAAGTCGCAACTCCCCCTGCACCGACTTCGATCATTAAGGTGCCCGATACGGCGACGTCAGCTCAATACCAGCAGATCGTCGACTCTGCCACTCCCATCAACTGGCCGTTGTATTTAGGTATCTGCTGGGCTACCGTTAGCCTATTTCTGCTCCTAAGGTTGGCGTCTGGACTCAATAGCGTACGCAGGCTTGTTAAGCGGGCCAGACCTTATGAAGGAGATATTGCTAGCTCGGCCTCTGCGCGCATAAACATAAAGAGAAAGGTCAGATTCCTTGTCACCGATGGCCTGTCGGTACCTGCGACGGCAGGGACTTTCAAGCCCGTAGTCTTTATCCCCGCGACCGCACTCGAATGGTCAGATGAAAGGCTTCATATGGCCCTAACCCATGAGCTTGCGCACATTAAGCGCCTAGACTGGGCTTGGCAAGTCGTTGCCCAACTCGCATGCGCTGTCCACCCCCTTAACCCGTTATCCTGGTTTGCAGCATCGAGGCTTCGTGAAGAAAGCGAGCTTGCCTGCGACGATTTGGTCTTGGCCCAAGGATATAGCCCTGATCAATATGCTGCCGAGTTGCTGGATATCGCCAAGGGCGCCCGCCTTAGGATGGCAATGGTCATAGGTATGGTCCGCAAGCCCAACGTAGAAGCTCGCCTACGCTCCATAGTCAGCGGCAAAGTATCACGAAAACAAGTGACGGGCCGTGCGCTCGTCGGCGCGTTGGCACTCGCTATCCTCATCGCTCTGCCTCTCGCCGGGTTGCACGCGGTGGCCGCAGGGCAAGCTGATTCCATGGATAAGCTCATGGCGGAAGGCTACGGCCAAGTCGTCGATCCAAGCGGACATCCAGTTGCCGGCGCAACCGTCATCGCTGTATTCCGAGACGACTATTTCGGTCGCAATACGACCAAGCGCCAAACAGATGCAAACGGAAAATTCGACTTCCGCGGCGTCAAGTTCCCAGGCATGCGCTTGTCCGGGATCATCGCTCAAGGCTCCGGGTACGGACTCGGGCTTACAACTCCCTTCAATCGCGTAGCTCCCCTTCAAATTGAGCTAAGCGCCCCTAGCCAGGTGAAGGTCCAAGTCCTCGCGACCGATGGTTCGCCAATCGTCGGGGTCCCCGTCCAACCCAAGTTCATCGTACGTCAAAACGGAAGCCAGAATGAATTTGTTGACCTCCCAGCGACCATCGGCAGCCACTTTGAAGCGGTAACAGATTCCTCGGGCATTGCCACTGTGAACGGGATGCCCACAGGATGCCAAGCTAACTTCGGAGTCAATGACCCGCGCTACTGCAGCACGGACGGGACCGACAACGTAGACCTGGGCGCCCATAAAGCTGAAAACATGGTCGTGATCAAACTCCACCGCGCATCAACGATTGAAGGCACCGTTACCGTAAACGGCAAACCGATCGCGAACTGCAAAATCATGGCTCAGAGTCAAAGTCAGTCCACACATTCAGGCTGGGGAGAAGCAGTCTCAGGTCCCGACGGGCATTACCGCATCGAACGGCTAAGGCTTGGATCCTACAACCTGTTTATCGACGGCGTGGGTGATTTGGTCGGTCGTGCTCAGGAAGGTATCGCGGTCAAGGAAGGCGAGAAGAGAAGTGGAGTCCAAGTAGAACTCGAAAAAGGTGCGTTTATCGAAGGCAAGGTCACCGATCTGAGTGGTAGACCCGTGGCCCAAACCTACGTCGGTGTATATGGACCGGCGCGCCCGGAATCAAGTGCCGCTGTCCAGAGCGCGCTGACGGACGGCTCGGGCCACTACAAGCTGGCGGTGCCCGCTGGAGCGCAAGACGTCTATCCGATGGATGGCATCCAAGACCATCGCGACGTAGAGGTAGCCGCAGGCGAAACTGCGGTGGTCAACTTCAAAGTGGCTGGCATGGGACCGGCTGCGATTCGTGGAACCGTGTTGGATTCCGCGGGCAGGCCTGCAGCAAATGCCAACGTCGAAATTCTGCCCGACAACTCGAATGTAATGGACCCGCAATCAGGGTCTGGACGGACCAACGCCGACGGCAAGTTCATGGTGGTCTTGCAGCGAGTGACGTACCCGCTTTCGGTGCGAGTCATCCGCGGCAAAGACGGAGTAAGGGCCGTGGTCGCCAAGGAGACCCGTGACATCCGGGTTCAACTGATGGACAACGTGCTGGTGTCGGCGTCTGGAAGGGTGATCGATGGAGCCGGAAAACCGGTTGCCAATGTAAATTTGAACCTGTACACAATGTCCCACGACCGGTCCGCATCTCAGATCTTCGCGAAATCAGACGCGGACGGCAAGTTCACGTTCGACGGCGTATGGCCAACGGAAACGGTCGGACTCGGGCTCAACATGCCAGGTTATGAAAGCGTCGTAGAGGGCCCCAAGGTGTTTCCGCACGGGAACACTGACTTGGGCGTCATCAAACTTCTCAAGCTAGGCCTCCCCGGGGGAGGCCCCACAAGCCGCTAGTTCCAATGTTTGATTTCGCGATTTGAGACATTTGAGACAGGGTTTGAAGATTAACTGGCCAAACGGACACGACTTAGGCTCCGCCATAAGATTTCGATGGAGGTCCTAACGGTGTGAACTGAGCGGGGAATTTTTAGGATTGTTGCACAACATTTCGGGTTCCTTTGAAGCTTAAATTTGCAAAGAGCGATCCGTAGGGCGAGCGGGGCATTTTTCAAAAAGGGTCACAAGTTCTTTTGGGTGTTCCGGCTAGGTTGCCATGGGTTAGACGCTTTGGGAATGGGGCAGATTTCGTCCTAGGACACCCTTTAGGCAGGTGGGGGCCGTTCAAACGGCGTTCGGGGGACGCCGAGACGAACATTCGGCGGCTACGGGAGGGTGACTTTGGGAGTGGCTGAGGGTGACTGTCGGCTGGTTTGAAGGGACTGAATGGATTTGGCTGGCCGACATGCTGGAACGGCGACGTGAGGCATCCCCCACCCTACACGTTCACATGGAAGCAGGGCTATGCTTTCAAGGTGAACGCTGCACAGGCCTGCGACCATTTTTTCGCAATTATTCTGCTTTGCACGCCAGGACAATTGGGTTATTTCAAGCCCGAAGACCCCTCTCATGGCTATTTTCTCGAAACACCGACGCGATCCAGGGGTTCTTAAGGAATGGTGGAGATGATCGGGATCGAACCGACGACCTCTGCAGTGCGATTGCCAAAAAGGAAGCCCTCAGACTCAAAGGGCGGGCGCATCCGAAAGCCTAGGTGAACCTGGGAGCGCCTGGCGAAAATCGCTAAGGGTTAGTTTTGGGGTTAGTGGAAATTCCCTTGATGGGTCGCCCGGTACACTTGAGACCTGATGCGGGAGAAGCTTGAGAAGCCGAACAAGCCACTTTGCTTCGTCGCGGTTCCATTCGCGCGATTAGAGCCGGCAATTCGGGCTGCCATCCAGCAGGGGGTTGAATCGGCAGGCTATTCCTTGGTCTCAATGCTGGACAGCGCGGTGCTGCCCGGCAGTACGATCAAAGAATCGGTGATTTCAGCAATTGCGTCGGCAGACTGCGTAATTGCTGACGTCTCCGACCGGAATCCGAATGTCTTCTTCGAATTGGGGCTAGCCCAAGCGATGGGGAAAGCCTTGCTTCTCATAGC